>JASLFM010000497.1 GCA_030150585.1 Acidovorax sp. | reverse complement strand
GGTCATGCCGCCCATGGCCTCGACCTCCTCGATGATCTTCCAGGCGGCGTCGGCCATGTCCTGGGTGAGCTTCTCCATCATGTAGCTGCCGGCCCAGGGGTCGATCACATTGGTGATGTGGGTCTCTTCCTGGATGATGAGCTGCGTGTTGCGCGCAATGCGGGCGCTGAACTCGGTGGGCAGCGCGATGGCCTCGTCGAGCGCGTTGGTGTGCAGGCTCTGCGTGCCGCCGAACACGGCCGCCATGGCCTCGATGGTGGTGCGCACGATGTTGTTGTACGGGTCCTGCTCGGTCAGGCTCCAGCCCGAGGTTTGGCAGTGCGTGCGCAGCATCAGGCTCTTGGGGTTCTTGGCGTTGAAGCCCTTCATGATGCGGCACCAGAGCAGGCGCGCAGCGCGCATCTTGGCCACTTCCAGGTAGAAGTTCATGCCGATGGCCCAGAAGAACGACAGCCGCCCGGCGAAGTCGTCCACGTCCATGCCCTTGGCAATGGCGGTCTTCACGTACTCCTTGCCGTCGGCCAGCGTGAAGGCCAGCTCCAGCGCCTGGTTGGCGCCCGCTTCCTGCATGTGGTAGCCCGAGATCGAGATCGAGTTGAACTTGGGCATGTTCTTGCTCGTGTACTCGATGATGTCGCCGATGATGCGCATGCTCGGCTGGGGCGGATAGATGTAGGTGTTGCGGACCATGAACTCCTTGAGGATGTCGTTCTGAATGGTCCCGGAGAGCTTGTCCTGCGAGACGCCCTGCTCCTCGGCCGCCACCACGTAGCCCGCAAGCACGGGGAGCACGGCGCCATTCATGGTCATCGACACCGACACCTTGTCGAGCGGAATGCCGTCGAAAAGGATCTTCATGTCCTCCACGCTGTCGATGGCCACGCCGGCCTTGCCCACGTCGCCAGTCACGCGTGGGTGGTCGCTGTCGTAGCCGCGGTGCGTGGCCAGGTCGAACGCAACCGACACGCCCTGCCCGCCCGCCGCCAGCGCCTTTCGGTAGAAGGCGTTGGACTCCTCGGCCGTCGAGAAGCCCGCGTACTGGCGGATGGTCCAGGGCCGAACAGCGTACATCGTGGCCTGCGGGCCGCGGATGTAAGGCTCGAACCCCGGGAGGGTGTTGGTGTACGGCAGGCCTTCCAGGTCGGCGGCCGTGTACAGGGGCTTGACGGCGATGCCGTCCGGCGTGATCCAGTTCAGGGACTCCGGGTTGCCCCCAGGAGCGGACTTGCTGGCCGCAAGGCTCCAGCGCTGAAGATCTCCAAAATCGTAAGCCATGGTGATTTCCCGGTCGTATCTATATTTACAATCCTCGCAAAAACAGCGAGTATTCGCAATCACAATCTGCAGATTTTCTGCAAATCGGGTATGTAAATTTGCGAAGTTTGCAAACATGGGCAAGGCATTTCTCGGCGTTCACCTCAAGACGCTGCGCGAGCAGCGCGGCCTGACCCAGGCTGCGCTCGCGCAGGCGCTCAAGGTGTCGTCGAGCTACCTCAACCAGATCGAAAACAACCAGCGGCCGCTCACCGTGAACGTGTTGCTGCGGCTGCAGGCGGCCTTCGGCGTCGACCTGCAGCAGTTTTCCGAGGATGCGCAAGCACGCCAGCTCGGCCAGCTGCGCAGCGCGCTGGCCGAGATGCCTGACGGCGACCAGGTGCCGTTGTCGGAAACCAAGATCCTTGCGCAGCAGCTGCCCGCCGCCACGCGCGTGATCGTGGGCATGCACAAGCGCATCCGGGCGGCCGAGGAGCGCCTGTCGCTGATCGCGGAGAACGCCCACGGCAGCGGTGCCCCCCTCGCCAGCGCAGGGTCCTTGCAGCCCTACGAGGAAGTGCGCGAGTTCTTCTACGCAGGCCACCAGCACCTGGCCTTGCTGGATGAGCAAGCCGAGCGGCTTTTTCATCAGTTGCAGCCGTCCAACGTCTCACCCCATGCCCCGCACACCGAGCGTTTGCTGGCAGGCCTGGAGCAGCGCCTCAAAAGCAGCCATGGAATCACGGTCCGCCGGGAAACGGGTTCTTCCGCTGTCGAGCAACCCCTGCGCCTGCTGGAGCGCCAAAGCCGGCAGCTGCGGCTGGCGGCGGGCCTGAGCGCGGGGCAGCAGGCGTTTCAGCTGGGCGTCCAGCTCGCGCTGCTGGAGTCGGGGCCCACGATCGACGGCTTCACCAATGCAGCCAATTTCGGCAGCGACGAGGCGCGGGCGCTGGCCCGCATCGGTTTTGCCAACCACTTCGCGGGTGCGCTGCTGCTGCCGAATCGGATCTTCCAGCAGACCGCGGACGAGCTGCGCTATGACATCGATCTGCTCGGGGAGCACTTCGGCGTGGGCTTCGAGACCGTGGGTCACCGCCTCTCCACCATGCGCCATGCCTCGGCGCACAGCATTCCATTCTTCTTCGTGCGGGTGGACCGTGCGGGCAATATGTCCAAGCGGCAGTCGTCGGTCGATTTCCACTTCTCGCGTACCGGCGGCACCTGCCCGCTGTGGAACGTGTACGACGCGTTCTCCCAGCCGGGCAAGATACTTACGCAGCTCGCCCGCATGCCCGACGAGCGCACCTACCTGTGGATCGCCCGCACGGTGGAGCACCGGCGCGGCGGCTACGGCACGCCCGGGCGCATCTTTTCGGTGGCGCTGGGTTGCGACATACGCCACGCGCACCGGCTGGTCTATGGCGACGGGCTGAGTCTGGACGCCCCCGAGCGCGCCGTGCCCATCGGCTCGGGCTGCAAGGTGTGCGACCGCGAGAACTGCGTGCAGCGCGCCTTCCCTGCACTGGGGCGGCCGCTGAGCATCGACCCGGACGCGCGGCGCTTCGCGCCCTACGCGCCCGCCTCCTGAAAAAGCCTCCAGGACTGCAAGCCCTAGGGTTTCATCTGATACGGACCACGCTTGAATCGCGCCAAGATCAGTCCAAAGCTTTTGTAATTATTAATTCAGAATAACTAATTCATGACCAGCCCATCCCCATCCGGGTCCTCGCCCTACCTCGCCCCTGACGATCTGCCGCTCCAGGGCGTGCGCGTGCTGGAGATTTCGCACATGATCATGGGCCCCGCGACCGGCATGACGCTGGCCGACCTGGGTGCCGAGGTGATCAAGGTCGAGCCCGTGGAGGGCGACCGCACGCGCCGCCTCAAGAGTGCAGGCATCGGGTACTTCCCCGTGTTCAACCGCAACAAGCAGAGCTTTGCGGTCGACCTCAAGTCGCCCGAGGGCCAGAAGCTCGTGCAGGGCCTCGCCGACAAGGCGGACATCGTGCTGGAGAACTTCCGCGACGACAGCCTGGCGCAGTACGGCCTCGACTACGCCGCCGTGCGCGCACGCAACCCGCGCGCCATCTACGTCTCGCTCAAGGGCTTCCTGAGCGGTCCCTACCAGGAGCGCACCGCCCTGGACGAGGTGGTGCAGATGATGGGCGGCATGGCCTACGTGAACGGTGGCGACGACCGGCCGCAGCGCGCCGCGCCGTCGGTCAACGACATCCTCGGCGGCCAGTTTGGCGTGATCGGCGCCCTGAGCGCGCTGCACGAGCGCGCGCGCACCGGCGTGGGCAAGTACATCCGCGCGGGCCTGTTCGAGACCAACCTGCTGCTGGTGGCGCAGTTCATTACCCAGTTCGAGCTCACGGGCACGCCTGCCCTGCCCTTCGGCAGCAAGCGCGAGCCGCCATGGGGCGTGTACGACCTGTTCACCACGCAGGACGGCAAGCGGGTTTTCGTGGCGGTGGTCAGCGACGCGCAGTGGCGCACCTTTGCGGCCACCTTCATGCCCGAAGGCTGGGCCGAGGACGCGCGCCTGTTCTCGGCCGTGGACCGTGAAGCCGCCCGCCCCTGGGTGGTGCCCGCCGTGGCCGAGGTCATCAAAACCTGGAAGCTGGCGGAACTGTGCGAGGCGCTGGAGAAAGCGAAGCTCTCGTATGCCCCCGTCAACCAACCCCATGATCTGCTCAACGACCCGCACCTCACGCAGGGCGGCGCCTTGATGCCGACCGTGCTCCCGACCGGGGAGCATATTTCGACGCCCACACTGCCGCTCGAGTTCGACGGCCTCAAGGTGGGCAAGCGCACCGACCCGCCCAAGGTGGGCGAGCACACCGTCGCCATCCTCAAGGACCTGGGCCTGGACGACGAAGCGATCGCCTTGCTGCGCGCGCACGGAAAGATCGGCGGCTGAACGCCGACGCGCAGTACAAGAAACACACTAATCCCCGGAGACAACCGCACCATGCAACGTCGAATCTTCACGGCAGCGCTGCTGGCCGCCGCAGCTGTGGCCCATGCCCAGACACCCGCCGCGGCGCCTTTTCCAAGCAAGCCGATCCGCGTGATCATCCCGTCCACACCCGGCGGCGGTACCGACTTCATCGGCCGCAACCTTGCCACGCACCTCGCGGAAACCCAAGGCTGGGTCGTCGTGCCCGACAACCGGCCTGGCGCGGGCACGGCCCTGGGCCTGGCCGAACTGGCTCGCTCGGCACCCACGGGCCATGACATCGTGATCGGCCAGTCGGACAACGTATCGCTGATCCCGCTACTCATGAAGACGGCCTACGACCCCATCAAGGACCTGCAGCCCATCTCGCTCGTGGGCACCACCCCCATGGTGCTGCTCGTGACGGCCGACTCGCCCTACAAGACGCTGAGCCAGCTCATCGAAGCCGCGCGCAAGGAGCCGGGACGCCTGAGCTACGGCACCTCCGGCACGGGCGGTTCGGTCCACATCTCCATGGAAATGCTGCAGGCTGCGGCCAACTTCAAGATGCAGCACGTGCCCTACAAGGGCTCCAGCCCGGCGCTGGCCGACCTGATGGGTGGCCACCTGCCTGTCGCGGGCGCGTCGATCTCTTCGGCCACCAACCTGATCCAAAGCGGCAAGGTGCGTGCGCTGGCGGTGACTTCTGCCACGCGCAACGCCGCGCTGCCCGACGTGCCCACCGTGGCCGAATCCGGCTACAAGGACTACAGCTTCGTCACCTACTACGGCGTCTTCGCGCCGGCTGGCACACCGGCCCACGTGGTCAAGACGCTCAACAGCGCCATTGTGCAAGTCATGGCGCGCCCGGACGTGCGCGCTGCGTACGCCAAGCAAGGCCTCGATGCCAGCTCCACCACGCCGCAAGCCTTCTCCCAGCTCATCGAGAAGGACATTGCAAAGGCCAAGGCGACGATCCAGGCGGCCAACATCCAGGTGCAGTAAGCAAGGCCGTGCCCGGGTTCGACCCCAACGCTGCACTGATATTCTCCGCGCATGAAGACCGCCCCGCTGCCCCGCCAAGCACTGTACGAAGAAGTGGCCGAACTGCTGCGCCAGCGCATCTTCTCGCGCGAGCTCGAACCCGGAAGCTGGATCGATGAGCTCAAGATCGCCGAGGAGGTCGGCATCAGCCGCACCCCCCTGCGCGAAGCGCTGAAGGTGCTCGCCGCCGAGGGATTGGTGACCATGAAGGTGCGCCGCGGCGCCTATGTGACGGAGATGTCCGAAAAGGACCTGCACGACGTGTACCACCTGCTGTCGCTGCTCGAGAGCGATGCCGCCGGCGTGGTGGCACGCACGGCCACCGAAGCGCAGCTGCAGACCCTGCAGGCCCTGCACGACGAGCTGGAAGGCTGCACGCACGACCGCGAGCGCTTCTTCGCGGTGAACGAGCGCTTTCACATGCAAATGCTCGCGTTCGCGGACAACCGCTGGCGCGACCAGATGGTGTCGGACCTGCGCAAGGTCATGAAGCTCAGCCGCCACAACTCGCTGCTCAAGCGGGGGCGCATCGAAGACTCGCTTGAGGAGCACCGCGCGGTCATGGCCGCCCTGCGCACGGGCGATGCAGATGCCACGGCGCGCGCCATGCAGGCCCACTTCGCCCACGGGCTCGAAGCCGCCGGCTGAACACAGGCCGCACAAAGGGCTTGCCAGGTGCAAGCACCTGTTTCATGATGTGACAACCCGAGGGAGGGACCGTGCCTGGCGGCGCCTTCCCGCGGCAGCGGACAGGGCCTGCGCAACGCCCTGCGCCATTCCCGGCTTTGTTGGAACTGGAGAGGCTCCCGATGCTGGAGCGGTTCTTTCTGCTGGACCCGGCACCGCCCGCGCTGCAGCAGGGGCGCCATGACCCTGCGCTGGTGCTGCTGTCTGTGAGCGTGGCGGTTCTCACCTCGGCGCTGGCCCTGCATCTGGCCGATCTCGCCCGCAAATCCCCGGTCGCATCGCACCGGCGCATGGCCCTTGCCAGCGGCGGCGTGGCGCTGGGCACCGGCACCTGGGCCATGCACTTCATCGGCATGCTCGCGTTCAGGCTGTGTACCCCGGTGTCGTACAGCCTGCCGCTCACGGTGCTGTCCATGCTGCCAGCCCTCGCGGCCTCATGGACCGCGCTGTGGCTGCTGGCGCAGCCGCGCACGAGTGCAGCGCAGCTGTTAGGCGGCGGTGCGCTGGTGGGGCTGGGCATTGGCGCAATGCACTACAGCGGCATGGCCGCCATGCAGCTTGCGCCAGCACTGCGCTATGACCCGTTGTGGTTTGCGGCCTCGATCGCCGTGGCGGTGCTGCTGGCAACGCTGGCGCTGTGGGTGCGCTTCGGTCTGCACCGCTGGCAGCCGCGGCAGGGCTGGCAGGCCACGTTGCTCGGCGCGGCGGCCATGGGCTCGGCCATCGCGGGCATGCATTACACGGCCATGGGCGCGGCCCGCTTTGTCGGAGCAGCCGACCAGGACCTCACCGACGGCTCGGCATGGGCGCAGACCCTCGCGCTCGCCGTGGCGCTGACTACGGCCGCCATCAGCACGCTGATGGGCGTGCTGGGCGGCCTGCTGCACTACCGCGCCCTGTACCGGAAGGTGGGCCACAGCGCGTCGCGGCTGCGCGCCCTGGTCGACACGGCGGTGGACGGCATCATCACCATCGACCAGCGCGGCGCGATCCAGAGCTTCAACCGCTCGGCGGAACACATCTTCGGCTGGACCCAGGACGAGGTGCTGGGCCGCAACATCAGCATGCTCATGCCGCAACCCGACAGCGCCCGGCACGACAGCTACCTGGCGCACTACATGCACACGGGCGAGGCCCGGATCATCGGCACGGGCCGCGAGGTCTGGGGCTTGCGCAAGGATGGGAGCCAGGTGCCCTTGCGCCTGGCCATAGGGCGCGCGGACGCACCAGGCGATCCGCTGTTCGTGGGCTTTGTGATCGACCTGAGCCAGCGCAAGCAGGCCGAGGAGCAATTGCGCATCGCCGCGAGCGTGTTCGACCACAGCTACGAAGCCGTGCTCATTCTCGATGCGCAGCATTGCGTGGAAGACCTCAACCCCGCCTTCGAGCGCATGACCGGCCTGGCGCGCATCGCCAGCCTGCGGCAGCCCGTGGAGAGTTTCTACGATGCCGATTTCGCATCCATCTGGGGCACCGTCCAGGTTCAGGGCCACTGGCAAGGCGAGCTGCGGGGGCGCGACATGGCCGGCTGCCCCTTGGAGCAGCGCGTTTCCATCGCCGCGGTGCGCGACAACGATCATGCCCCGCACCATTTCATCGTGGTCATCAGCGACATCACGCAGGCCAAGGCCCACGAGCAGGAGCTGGAGCGTATCGCGCTGTACGACAGCCTCACGGGCCTGCCCAACCGCCGTTTGCTGACAGACAGGCTGCTGCAGGCCATCCACCACGCGCAGCGCCAGCGCACGCTCCTGGCCGTATGCTACCTTGACCTCGACGGCTTCAAGCAAGTGAACGACCAGCACGGTCACGAGGCCGGAGACCAACTGCTCATCGAGGTGGGCCGCCGCATCCAGGGCCTGCTGCGCGCCGAGGACACGCTCGCGCGCCTGGGCGGCGACGAGATGGTGGTGCTGATGGGCGGGCTGCGCGAGCCCGGCGACTGCCTGCCCGTGCTGCACCGGGTGCTCGAAGCCATCCACCGGCCCGTGCCCCTGCCCCACGGAGCGGGTCAGGTGTCCGCGAGCATGGGCCTGTGCATTTTCCCGCTTGACGGCGACACCCCCGACCTGCTGCTGCGCCGGGCCGACCACGCCATGTACGAGGCCAAGCAGAGCGGCAAGAACCAGTGCCGGCGCTTCCGTGCGCCAGACCCCATCGTGATCGCCCCGCAGCCCCATCCCAGCAAGGTGCCTTCGCCGGGATTTGGCGCATAGTGTTTCCATTCAAAACAGCCTTCTGGCGGCGTCGGGCATGGCTGCGGCGCTATGATTTATGCATTCCTCCGGGCGCCGCTGGCGCCCCACCAACCACCGCACGCATGACCCCCACCCCCTCCGACCTGCGCGACGTGCACACGTTGCCCGAGTTGCTCGCGTACCGCGCGGCACAAACGCCCGAACGCGAGGCCTATCGCCAATTCGACGCCGCCACGGGCCAGTGGGCCAGCCTTACCTGGGCGCAAACGCGCGAGCGCGTGGACCGCTGGAGCCGAGCGATCGCGGCGTCGGGCCTGCCCCCGGGCGCGCGCGTGGCCATCCTGCTGCCCAACGGAATTGACGCGATGAGCATCGACCAGGCCGTGCTCGCCACCGGCTGCGTGCCCGTTCCGCTGCATGCCATCGACAACCCGGGCAGCATCGCCTACATCCTGGCCGACGCCGAGGTGTCGCTGCTCGTCGTGGCCGAGCCCGCGCAGTGGGAAAAGATCCGTGGCGTGGGCACGCCCTTCCCGCACCTGCTCGGCGTGGTCGTGACGGCCCCCGATGCGGCCCCTGCGCCTTCCACGCCCGGCACACCCGTCGCGGCGCTCGCAACCTGGCTCGCGCATGCGGCGCCCGATACCCCGCTGCCCCCACCGCCCACGGCCGATGACCTTGCCGCCATCGTCTACACGAGCGGCACCACGGGCAAACCCAAGGGCGTGATGCTCACGCACGACAACGTGATCGCCGACGTGAAGGCCGTGCTCGAACGCATTGCCCCCACGGCCGAAGACGTGTTCTTGTCCTTCCTGCCGCTGTCGCACACCTTCGAGCGCACGGGCGGCTACTACCTGCCCATGGCCTCGGGCAGTTGCGTGGCCTATGCGCGCTCCGTGGCCCAATTGGCCGAGGACATGAAGACCGTGCGCCCCACGGTGCTCGTTTCGGTGCCGCGTATCTACGAGCGCGTGCACGCGAAGCTGCTTGAAAAGCTCTCGCCTTCTCCCTTCAAGATGCAGCTCTTCGAGGCGGCCCAGGCCGTGGGCTGGCGGCGCTTTCGCGCGCAGCAGGGCCTGCCCGCGCCGCAGGACGGCGGTGCCGGCGGCTGGATGCGCGCCCTGCCCTGGCCGCTGCTGCGTGCGCTCGTGGCCCAGCCGCTGCTCGCGCAGTTCGGCGGCCGCGTGCGCGTGGCCGTGAGTGGTGGTGCGCCGCTGTCGCCCGCCATCGCCCAGTGCTTCCTGGGCCTGGGCCTGCCGTTGGTCCAGGGCTATGGCATGACCGAGACCACGCCCGTGGTCAGCGTGAACACGCTCGATGACAACGACCCCTCCACCGTGGGCCGTGCCCTGCCCGGCGTGGAGGTGCGCATCGGCGAGAACCGCGAGCTGCAGGTGCGAGGTCCCATCGTGATGAAGGGATACTGGAAGCGGCCCGAGGACACGGCCAAGACCATTGCCGAGGACGGCTGGCTCGGCACGGGCGACCAGGCCGAGATCGTGGACGGCCGCATCCGCATCCTGGGCCGCATCAAGGAGATCATCGTCACCTCCACGGGCGAGAAGGTGCCGCCGGGCGACCTGGAGCTGGCCATCACGGCCGACCCGCTGTTCGAGCAGGCCTTCGTGGTGGGCGAACAGCGCCCCTTCATCGCCTGCGTGGCCGTGGTGCAAGCCGAGGAGTGGCGCCAGATTGCACAGCAGCTGGGCTTGAACGCCCAGGACCCGGCCAGCCTGGCGCACCCGGCCGCCGAGCGCGCCGCGCTCGCGCGCATCGAGCGCCTGACGGCAGGCTTTCCGCGCTACGCGGTGCCGCGCGCGGTGCACCTCGTGCGCGAGCCCTGGACGATCGAGAACACCTTCATGACGCCCACGCTCAAGCTCAAGCGCAACAACCTCATGGCCTACTACGCCGAGGCGATCGAAGGCATGTACCGCCGGCCGGCTGGGCGCTGAGTCGGCTCCGGCGGCTGACGCGTTGGGCCGCCTGCCGCCTCGCGGTAAAGGCTGCCAAAGCGGTTGGCGAGAAAGTCTTCCAGCGCTACCTGTTCCTGCGCAACGAAACCCGAAGCAGGCAGCCTCCCCTCGCGCACGAGATCGAGCGCCGCACAGATGCCTGCGGCCGTGGTGCGCTGGATGGCGCTCCAGGCATGGCCGCCGGCGCTCGCCCCCAGGATGCGGGCCGAGAGCGACTCCTGCACCAGCCGCCCCCCACGCAGGCCCGTGGCGCTGGCGGACAGCACCACCACGTCCTGCTCCGTGGCGGGCACGGCGTTGTCGAGGATGTCACGCAGCAGGTCGCGCCGCTCGCGCAGGCGCAGGTCGTTGAGCAGCAGCTTGACGATGGCGCAGTGCCCCGGGTAGCGGATCGATTTGTAGTCGAGTTCGCGCGCACGGCCCGCCCAGGTCTGCGGGAGTGTGCCGAGCCCGCCCGAGGTGTTGAAGGCCTCGTACTCCACGCCGTCGAGCACGAAGGTCTCGTAGCCTTCCAGCGCGGGCACCTGCACGCGCTGCCCGTCCACGATGGCGTCGCAGGGGTTGCAATACTCGTTGATGAGGCCCTCTGTGCTCCAGGTCAGGTTGTAGCGCAGCGCTCCCTGCGGGTAGCGCGGCAGCGCACCCACGCGCAGGCGCAGCGTGTGCAGCGCGTCGAAGCGCTGCGCGAGGCCGTTGCCCGCGATGGTGATGAAGCCCGGCGCCAACCCGCACTGCGGCATGAGCACGCAGCGGGCTTGCGCCGCCAGCGCCTGGATGGCCTGCGTGCTGCGCACGTCCTCGGTCAGGTCGAAGCAATGCACGCCGGCTGCGGCACACAGCGTGGCCACCGGCACGGCCTGATGGAATGGCAAGGCGTTGAGCACGGCATAGCGGCCCTGTATGGCGGCGGCCAGCGCATCCTCGCTACCGATGCGCAATGTGGCCAAGCCCAGCGCCGCAGCCACAGCCAGGCGGGCAGGGTCCTTGTCGGCCAGCACGGGGGCGTAATCCAGCGGTGCCGTCTCGCGCAGCAGCGCAGCGATCGCCAGGCCGATGTGGCCCGCGCCCAGGATGGCAATGGAATGGCGGATACCGGTCATGGCGCCCTCCTTCACAGGGCCGCGCCCGGCGCGCGGCAT
>JASLFM010000481.1 GCA_030150585.1 Acidovorax sp. | reverse complement strand
CTGCCGCGCTACTTTGCCGACACCGGCCGGGTGCAGGACCTGGAATCGCGCCTGCTCACCTGCATGGAGACGTTGCAGGGCCTGAACGCCGCCGAGATCGCCAAGACGCCATTCGGCAAGGGCGAGCAGAAGAACCTGGAGGGCCTGGTGGCCTGGATCTCCGCCGAGTCCAAGGGCATGAAGTTCAACCTGCCCCAAGACCACGCGCAGGAGCGCCAGATGTACGAAGTGGGCAAGCGCGTCTTTTTCATGCGCGGCGGCACGCACGACTTCGCGTGCGCCTCGTGCCATGGCGCGGACGGCAAGCGCATCCGCCTGCAGGACCTGCCGAACCTCACCAAGAACCCCGGTGCGGGCGAAGGCTTCGGCGCCTGGCCCGCGTACCGCGTGTCCTCGGGCGAGCTGTGGGGCATGCAGCGGCGCCTCAACGACTGCTTCCGCCAGCAGCGCTTCCCCTATCCGGGGTATGCGAGCGACGTGACCATTGCCCTGGGCGTATTCATGGGCGTCAACGGCAAGGGCGGCATGTCCACCGCGCCCGCGATCAAGCGATGAGGAGCCGCAGCATGGCAAACAACAACCGCTTCCAGGTCCGCGTGCTGGACCGCTGGCTGCCCTTGATGGGCATGGTGTCTTCGGTCGCTATCTTTGGCTGCGCATCCATCGACAGCGGCGCTGAGGCCGACCGCATGACGGCCGCCGTGGTGCAGGCCTCGTTCCGCGATGAAGGCATCGCGAAGGTGGACCGCCTGCAGCAGGACGAGGCCAACCGCGCCTGCAGCGCGGCGGATGCCGAAGGCAAGCCCGTCGACCCCAAGCTCGCGCAGGAGATCGAGGCCGCGAACCTCAAGACCATCCGCTGGCCGGCCGACGGCAAGTTCCTCGGCGACTGGCGCGAGGGCGAGAAGATCGCGCAGAACGGCCGGGGCATGACCTGGACCGACGCCGCGGGTTCGCCCAACGGCGGCAACTGCTACAACTGCCACCAGATCACGAAGGAGGAAATTTCCTTCGGCACGCTGGGCCCGAGCCTGTACCAGTACGGCAAGATCCGCGGCGTCGCCGACCCGGCGAGCGCCGAGGCCAAGCCCATCGTCGAATACACCTGGGGCAAGATCTGGAACGCGCGCGCCTACAACGCCTGCTCCAACATGCCGCGTGCCGGCCATGCCGGCATCCTCGACGAGAAGCAGGTGCGCCACATCGTGGCGCTGCTGCTCGATCCGCAATCTCCCGTCAACCGCTGAGCGCCCCAAGGGCCACGGCCCCGCGCGGGCCGTGGCGCGCGCCTGACCGCCATGAACCTTTCCAAGCGTGATTTCCTGCAGATGCTGGGCGCCGCCGGCGTGGCCGGCATGGCGCTCTCGCGCCATGCCCACGCCGATGCCGCCGATGCGGGCAACGCCCTGTACGACGTGCCGGCGTTCGGCAACGTGTCCCTGCTGCACATGACCGACTGCCACGCGCAGCTGCGGCCGATCTATTTCCGCGAGCCCAACGTCAACATCGGCATGGGCGCGATGAAGGGGCAGCGCCCGCACCTCGTGGGCGAGGCGCTGCTGAAGTCCATCAACGTGCGTCCGGGCACGCCGGGCGCGCATGCGTTCACCTACCTCGACTTCGAGCATGCCGCGCGCCGCTATGGGCGCGTGGGGGGCTTCGCGCACCTGTCCACGCTGGTCCAGCGCATGAAGGCCAGCCGCAAGGGCGCGCTGCTGCTCGATGGTGGCGACACCTGGCAGGGCTCGGCCACATCGCTGTGGACCAACGGCCAGGACATGGTCGATGCCTGCAAGCTGCTTGGCGTGGATGTGATGACCGGCCACTGGGAATTCACCTACGGCATGGAGCGCGTGCAGGAGATCGTGCAGAAGGACTTCGAGGGCGAGGTGGACTTCGTCGCGCAGAACGTGAAGACCACCGACTTCGGCGACCCGGTGTTCAAGCCCTACGTGATCCGCGAGATCAACGGCGTGCCCTGCGCCATCATCGGCCAGGCCTTCCCTTACACGCCCATCGCCAATCCGCGCTACATGGTGGCGGACTGGAGCTTCGGCATCCAGGACGACAACCTGCAGAAAATGGTGGACGAGGTGCGCGCCAAGGGCGCCAAGGTGGTCGTGGTGCTCTCGCACAACGGCATGGACGTGGACCTGAAGATGGCCAGCCGCGTGCGCGGCATCGACGCGATCCTGGGCGGCCACACGCACGACGGCATGCCCGTGCCCACGCTGGTCGAGAACGCGGGCGGCAAGACCATCGTGACCAATGCGGGCTCGAACGGCAAGTTCCTCGGCGTGCTCGATTTCGACGTGCAGGACGGCAAGGTGCGCGACTTCCGCTACCGCCTGCTGCCCGTGTTCGCCAACCTGCTGCCTGCCGACAAGGCCATGGATGCGCTCATCACCCGCATCCGCGCGCCCTACGAGGCCAAACTCTCCGAAGTCCTGGCGCGCACCGATGGCACGCTGTACCGCCGCGGCAATTTCAACGGCACGGGCGACCAGCTGCTGCTCGACGCCATGATGGAAGTGCAGGGCGCGCAGATCGCGTTCTCGCCGGGCTTCCGCTGGGGCACGACGCTGCTCCCGGGCCAGGACATCACGCGCGAATGGCTCATGGACATGACGGCCACCACCTACTCCTACGCCACCGTGACGGAGATGACGGGCGCGACGATCAAGACCGTGCTCGAGGACGTCTGCGACAACCTCTTCAACCCCGATCCGTACTACCAGCAGGGCGGCGACATGGTGCGCGTGGGGGGCCTCAGCTACACCTGCGATCCCTCGGCCGGCATGGGCAAGCGCATCGACAACCTGCGGCTGGGCGATGCGCTCCTGCAGGCCGACCGCGTGTACAAGGTGGCCGGCTGGGCCCCCGTGGCCGAGGAGGCCAAGAGCGCGGGCAACAAGCAGATCTGGGATGTGGTGGAGCCCTGGCTGAAGTCCAAGAAGGTGATCGCTCCGCGCAAGCTCAACGAGCCCGCGCTGCGCAAAGTGCTGCCCAATCCGGGCATTGCCTGATGGAGTAGCCGACTGCCTGCGCGGCCGTTGGGGGCTGCCTAGAATGAGGCATGTCCCCCGCTGAATTCGACGCCCTCGTCACCTCCACCCTGATCGCCGCCTTCGTGCTGTCGGCCCTGTTCGGCGCCGTGGCGCGGCATACGCGCTTTTGCACCATGGGCGCGATCAGCGATGCGGTGACCCTGGGCGACTGGTCGCGCATGCGCCAGTGGGCCATGGCCGTGGGCGTGGCGGCGTGCGGCTTCGCGGCGCTGGCCGCGCTGGGCTGGGTGGACCCGGCGCACACGCTCTACGCATCCACCAGCGTGCTCTGGCTTTCGGCCCTCGTGGGCGGGGCGCTGTTCGGCTTCGGCATGGTGATCGCGTCGGGTTGCGGCAGCAAGAACTTGATCCGCCTGGGTGGCGGCAGCCTCAAGTCGCTCGTGGTGTTCCTCGTCATGGGCCTGGCGGCTTTCGCCACGCTCAAGGGCATCACGGCCGTGCTGCGCGTGCTCACCGTCGACGCGGTGCAGTGGCCGCTGCAGGGTCAGGCTTTCCTGCCCGACGTGCTTTCGCGCTGGATGGACTTGCCGCTGCCGACGCTGCGGCTCGGCATGGGCTTAGTGTTCGGGGGGCTGCTGATCGCATGGGCGACGCTCGGGCCGCGCGATATGCGCGATATGCGCGGGCTGCTCGGCGGTGCGGGCGTCGGTGCGCTGGTCGTGGCGGCGTGGTGGCTCAGCGGCCACTGGGCTGAGGTGCAGGAGCACCCGCAGACGCTGGAGCACATGTACGCGGCTACCAACACCGGTCGCATCGAGGCGCTGAGTTTCGTCACGCCCGTGGCTTACACGCTCGACTGGCTCCTGTTCTTCAGTGACCGTAACAAGGTGCTCACGATCGGCGTGATGTCGGTGCTCGGGGTCGTCGTGGGCGCGGCCGCGCATGCGCTGTGCACGCGCGAGTTCCGCTGGCAGGGCTTTGCGGGTACCGATGACCTGGCCCACCACCTCATGGGAGCGGTGCTCATGGGCGTGGGCGGCGTCACGGCCATGGGGTGCACGATCGGGCAGGGGGTCAGTGCACTCTCCACGCTGCACCTGGCAAGCTTTCCAGCGGTGCTCGCGATCATCGGCGGGGCCGTGGCCGCGCTGCGTTACCAGAACTGGCGCATCGAGCGCAGCCTGTAGCCCCCTGTAGCCCGCCCTATTCGTCGATCGAGGCGCTCCAGCGGCTGTCCCAGTCGCGGCGTGTGCGCTCAATGTCGCGGCGGTCGCGCTTGGTGGGGCGGCCCTCCTGCAGGCTGGCAGCGGGTTCGGGCGCCAGGCGGCGCTGCTCGGCAGCCTGCTCGCGCGCAGCGATGCTCTCGGCCGTTTCTTCGTACAGCTGCTGGGCCACGGGCGCCGGCCCGCGCATGCCGCTGAGCGCGCGCACGACCACGGTGCGCGGTATCTGGCCCTGGCGCAGGGCCACGGTATCGCCCACGCGCAGCTCGCGGGCCGCCTTGGCGTGCTGGCCGTTCACGGTGACCCGGCCCTTGCCGATCTCTTCGGTGGCCAGGCCGCGTGTTTTGTAGAAGCGGGCGCACCACAGCCATTTGTCCAGGCGCATCGAATCCATTGCCGTCATTCTGCAGATTGTGACGCGTCGGCCGGAGAGCTGTTAGCCAGGGGCAGGCGCACCACGGCATCAAGCCCCACTATGCGAGAACCCTGCACGCGGTTGGCGAGCGTGATGGTGCCGCCCGCAGCCTGCACGATCTCGTGGCAGATCGCGAGGCCCAGGCCCGAGCCCGTGCGCACATCGCCCGCCGAGAAGGGCTGGAAGAGCCGCTCGGCCAGTTCGGCGTCGATGCCAGGGCCGCCGTCGGACACCGTGAGGGCCGCGTGGCGCCCGTCGGCGCGCAGGTCCAGGCCCAGCGTGCTGCCCGGCGGGGCGTGGCGCACGGCGTTGTGCAGCAGGTTGCGCGTGAGTTCGCGCAGCATCCACTCGTGCGCCGCGATGGGTGCGGGCTCGGTGTGGATGCCGAAGTCCAGGTCACGCTCGGCGATCAGCGGCGAAAGCTCCAGCGCCACTTCGCGCAGTACATCGCCCCACACGGTGTGCGGTACGGTGGCCTGCTGGCGCAGCTGCTCGACCTTGGCGAGCGCGAGCATCTGGTTGGCCAGCTGCGTGGCGCGGTCCACGGTGTCTTCGATCTCGCGCAGGGCCTGCGCAGGCGCCACGTCGCCGCGCTGGGCCGATTGCACCTGGGTTTTGAGCACGGCCAGCGGTGTGCGCAGCTGGTGTGAGGCATCGCGCACGAAGCGCTTCTGGTGGTCCAGCAGGTGCTGCAGGCGCTCCATGACCTGGTTGGTGGCCTCGACCAGCGGCTGCAGCTCGCGCAGCGCGCGTGGCGGCGCGATGGGGGTGAGGTCGCCTTCGGCGCGGGCCTGCAGCTCTTCGCTGAGCTGGCGCACGGGGCGTGTGGCGCGCTGCACGACCACGACCACCACGAAGGCGATCACGGCCACCAGCGCGAGCTGGCGCCACAGCGTGGCGATGAGGATCTGCCGCGCGAGCTCGCGGCGCAGCTCCAGCGTCTCGGCCACCTGGATCACGGCCATGCCGCGCCCGCGCTCGCTTGCCACGGGCTGCAGCAGCACGGCCACGCGCACGCGGCGGTTGCGGAACTCTTCGTCGTAGAAGTGCACCAGGGCGGAGTAAGGGGCCTTGGCGGGCAGCTTGCCGCGCCAGGCGGGCAGGTCCTCGAAGCCGCTGATGAGCGCACCGCGCTCCGTGGAGACGCGGTAGAACATGCGGCTGCGGTTGTCGGTCTCGAAGGCCTCAAGCGCTGCGTAGGGCACGGTGGCGCGCAGCAGCGCATGCTCATCGAAGCCTTCCACCGTGAGCTGCTCGCCGATGCTCTTGGCCGAGGCGAGCAGCGTGCGGTCGTAGGCCGTGTGCACGGCAGCCAGCGACTGGCGGTACAGCGCCACGGTGTTGAGCAGCACGTACACGCCGATGGGCAGCAGGATGCCGACCAGCAGGTAGCGGCGCAGCGAGAGTTGGCGGCGTTCGCTCATTGGCCCGATTTCAGCAGGTAGCCCAATCCGCGCAGCGTCATGAGCGTGACCTGGGCCGGGGCGAGCTTCTTGCGCAGGCGGTACACCACGACCTCGATGGCCTCGGGCTGAACGCTGTCCTCGCCCGGGAACACCAGCTCGAACAACCGCTCTTTCGACACGGCGTGGCCCGGCTTGGCCATGAGCGCGCGCATCAGGGCCAGCTCGCGCGGCGTGAGTTCGAGCACCTGGTCGTGCAGGTAGATCGCGCCATTGTCCTTGTCGTAGTGCAGGTCGCCCACGTGCAGCACATTCTCGGCCGGCTCCGGTGTCGCATGCTGCCGGCGCCGGTGCAGCGCGCGCAGCCGCGCCTCGAGTTCGTCGAGGTCGAAGGGCTTGGGCAGATAGTCGTCCGCGCCCGTGTTCAGGCCCACGATGCGGTCGCCCACGGTGCCGCGCGCGGTGAGGATCAGCACGGGAGTCTGCAGGCCCTGCTTGCGGGCCTGCTCCAGCACGAGCAGGCCGTCCAGGCCCGGCAGCGTGAGGTCGAGCATCACCACGTCGGGCAAGGTCCTGCTCCAGCCGGCCAGCGCCTGCAGGCCGTCACCGCAAACCGTGACCTCGATGCCGCGGCGGCTCAGCGTGCGCTGCAGGACGGCTTGCATGGATGGATCGTCTTCGACCAGGAACAGCTTCATGGCCAAAACCTTAGCACCTTCGCGGCAGGGCACGGACAGCCGATTGAAAGCTGCGCTTCCTATCATCCGCCGCGCAGAGGAAGTCCTGCAGTCCGACGAAATCTATAACCCGAGGAGATATTCCATGAAGCTTTCCCCCATCGCGATGGGCCTTGCGCTGGCCTGTACCGGCACGGCTGCTCTGGCGCAGTCCAATGTGACGCTGTTCGGCATCATCGACACCGGCGTGACGCACTACACCGGCGCCAACTCGCTCAACACCGTGAACGGCGACGGCAACACTTCCAGCCGGCTCGGTTTCCGCGGCACGGAAGACCTAGGGGGCGGCCTGAAGGCGGGCTTCTGGCTGGAGGCAGCTTTCGACTCCGATACGGGCACTGGCGGCGGCGCCACCAGCGCCGACAACCGCACCAGCATCGGCTCGGGCGCATTCAAGTTCGGCCGCCGTTCCACGGTGAGCCTGATGGGCAATTGGGGTGAGGTGCGTCTGGGCCGTGACTTCGTGCCGGGCTTCCGCAACCTGGCGGTGGCAAACGGTGGCTACCACGCCTTCGGCACGAACGGCGTGGGCTCGTCCGCCGTGCTGTTCTACCCCGTGGGCGCTACCAAGGGCGTGACCCACGTGCGCGCTTCCAACCAGATCGCCTACCACCTGCCCAAGATGGGCGGCCTGTTCGGCGAAGTGGCCATCGCCCGTGGCGAGCAGACGAGCACCAGCGACGGCAACGTGATGGGCGGCCGCATCGGCTATGCCGCCGGCCCCTTCAGCGTGGCCGTGGCCACGACCAAGACCAAGGTGGCTGCCGTGAACGACCTCACGCAGACCAACGTCGGCGGCAGCTACGACTTCGGCTTGGCCAAGGCTATGCTGCTGTGGGGCGAGAACAAGAACGGCGTGGGCCAGAAGACGCGCGCCACCGCCATCGGCGCCCACGTGCCCATGGGCCCGGGCCAGGTGCGCCTGAGCTATGGTGTCGTCAAGGCGACCAACGTCGGCAACGATGCCGACCACATCGCGCTGGGCTACGTGTACGATCTTTCCAAGCGGACCGCGCTGTACGGCACCTATGCCCGCGTCAAGAACAAGAACGGCGGCACGACCTATGTCGTGGACGGCGGTCCGGCCGCCTCCGCAGGCGGCACCAGCACCGGCCTGCAGTTCGGCATCCGCCACTCGTTCTGATGCGGCAGCGGGCGGCGCTGGCGTGCAGCTGGCGCCGCACCTAAGATGAGAACGTGGCTCTGTGTTTTTGAGGGCTGCGCATTTGAAGGAGACATTCCATGCGTCGTGACGACTTTCTGAAATCCCTGGCGGCTCTCGCGGCCGTGGGCGCCCTGCCGATGACGGCGCAGGCGGCCACCGCCGTGAAGATGATGATTCCCGCCAACCCCGGCGGCGGCTGGGACACTACAGGCCGCGCCCTGGGCAAGGCCCTGCAGGATGCAGGCGTGGCCTCCTCGGTCACCTACGACAACAAGGGCGGCGCGGCCGGTGCCATTGGCCTGGCCCAATTCGTCAACGGCAGCAAGGGTGACCCGAACGCGATGATGGTGATGGGCGCCGTGATGCTCGGCGGCATCATCACGGGCAAGCCGCCCGTGGGCCTGGACAAGGTCACGCCGCTTGCGCGCCTGACCAGCGAGTACAACGTGTTCGTGCTGCCCTCCAACTCGCCCTTCAAGACCATGGCCGACGTGGTGGCCCAGCTCAAGAAGGACCCCGGCAGTGTGAAGTGGGGCGGTGGCTCGCGCGGCTCCACCGAGCACATCGCGGCAGCCATGATCGCGCGCGAAGTGGGCGTGGACCCGGCCAAGATCAACTACGTGGCGTTCCGTGGAGGCGGAGAAGCCACCGCAGCCATCCTGGGCGGCAACGTCACCATCGGCGGCAGCGGCTACAGCGAGTTTGCCGAGTACATCGCCGCGGGCAAGATGCGCCCCATCGGTGTGACGTCGGGCGCCCGCCTGCCAAACGTCAATGTTCCCACGCTCAAGGAGCAGGGTATCAACGTCGAGATCGGCAACTGGCGTGGCGTGTACGGCGCGCCCGGCCTCACCAAGGCCCAGCGCGATGCGCTGATCGCCATGGTCGAGAAGGCCACCAAGAGCAAGGCCTGGGCCGAGGCCCTGCAGAAGAACGACTGGTCGCCCGCGTGGATGGCAGGCGACGCCTTCGCCAACTTCGTGGACCAGGAATTCGCCAGCCTGCGCGCCACGATGGTCAAGTCCGGGATGGTGTAGAGCAGGTACCCCCCCTGAGCCGCTTCGCGGCTTCCCCCCCCGCTCTTGCATTGCTGTGCAATGCGGGCAGGGGGACGACGCCGATGGCCTGGCAATGCCAGTTCCACGGCGTCCGCTGGCTACGGTTGCGCCAATTTCTGCCTGCTTTGTTCTTTTTCAGGAGTCGCCATGTCCGAATCCTCCCTCCCCGGGGCTGAAGAGGCTCCGAATTGCATTCCTTCGCCGTTCGCGCAGACCCTCGTCGGCGTCGGCGTTCTGCTCGTGGCCGCCGGCATGGCCTTCGGTGCGCTGCAGATTTCTTCCGAGGCCGGTTATGGCGGCGTGGGCCCCAACTTCCTGCCGTGGCTGTGCACCGTGGTGCTGGCCGTGTGCGGCGCGTGGCTCGTATGGGAGGCCCGCACCGGAGGCTTCCGCGAAGCGAGCGATCCGGGCGGCCAGCCCAAGGCCGACATCGGCCCCTTCGTCTGGGTGTCGGCTGGCCTGCTGGTCAATGCCGCGCTGATCGGCACCGTGGGCTTCATCATCAGCTGCACGATCTGCTACGTGCTGGCCGTGCAGGGCCTGCGCCGGGCCAATCGCCAGCCCCAGGCAGGCTCTGCAGGTACCTGGGCCAAGGATGTGGCCACGGGCCTGCTGATCTCCGCGCCCGTTTTCTGGGCCTTCACGCAATTCCTGGCGATCAACTTGCCGGGTCTGACCGAGACGGGGTGGCTGTAAATGGAAATCTTTGACGCACTGCTGGCGGGCTTTGCCACCGCCATCACGCCTGCCAACCTGCTGTGGGCCCTGGTGGGCTGCGCTCTGGGCACCGCCGTGGGCGTGCTGCCCGGCATTGGTCCGGCCGTGGCCGT
>JASLFM010000480.1 GCA_030150585.1 Acidovorax sp. | reverse complement strand
GGTGAGGATGAGGATGGGGTCGAAGACGGGCGTGGCGATCTCGAACGGCACCACGACGTCGAACCACGCGGCCTTGCCCACCTTTTCGTAGGTCATCAGGCCCGTGGCGGAGGCCACCACCGCGCCGACGACAATGCCCAGCAGCACCGAAATGTTCGCCAGGAAGCCCTTGGCGAACCGGGCGATCAGCAGGATGGACACGAGCACCAGGGCCGAAACGCCCACGCCCGAGAGGTCGGCGTACCGGGGGTTGGGCACCGTGGGCATGATGGACAGGCCCTTGGGCAGGGGCGGCAGCGACGAGCCTGGCGCGCCGGCCATGGCCTGCGCCTCGGACAGCCATTTGGCGTACTCGGGGTTCACCACGTTGGGCGCGGTGGGCCCTACGGGGTTGCCGAAGATCCAGTTGATGCCCACGCGCATGAGGCTGATGCCGATCACCGCGATGATGGTGCCCGTGACCACGGGCGGGAAGAAGCGCAGCATGCGGCTGATGGCAGGCGCGATCAGGATCGAGATGATGCCCGCGCCGATCACCGAGCCGAAGATCAGCCCCGCGCCGGCCTGGCCCCCCGTGGTCTGTGCCATGGACACCATGGGTGCGACGGAGGCGAAGGTCACGCCCATCATCACGGGCAGCTTGATGCCGAAGTACTGCGTGGCGCCCAGCGCCTGGATCAGCGTCACGATCCCGCAGCAGAAGAGGTCGGCGGCGATCAGGTGCGCCACCTGCTCGGGCGTGAGGTTGAGTGCGCGGCCCACGATCAGCGGCACGGCGACAGCGCCGGCGTACATCACCAGCACGTGCTGCAGGCCGAGGGCCGTGAGCCGGCCCAGGGGCAGTCGTTCATCGACGGGGTGGACTTGGGATTTCATGGGTTGCTGTCTCCAGGAGGGCATACCGGCGAAGGCGTGGTGCTTACCCGCCGGCGGGTGATTTCACATATGGGTGTGGTTATCTATGCGTATGGAAAAAGTGTATACAGATTGGCGCGCACAGCCATAGTGAAAACCCGAGAGCAATCGGCGCGCTGCATGCGCGGATGCCGCCGCGAAGGGCAAAAAAAAGGCCCGCTCGCGGGCGGGCCTGTGGGTGCGGGCTCGGCGGGGCCGGTCAACCGAGCAGGTCGTGCAGCGTGCGCGCGATGACCTTGGTGGCGCGGCGCAGGTCTTCGAGCTCCAGCCGCTCGTCCGAGCGCTTGGCGTGCGATTCGAGCACGGTGCGCGGGCCAGCGCCATAGATAACGCCGGGAATGCCGCGCTCCACGTACAGGCGCACGTCGGTGTACAGCGGCGTGCCCACTGCGGGCGGCTTGGTGCCGAACACGGTTTCGGCGTGCTTCTGGATGCTCTCGACCAGCGGCGCGTTGCCGGGCAGCGGTGTCATGGCATTGGCCAGCAGCAGGCGCTTGATGTCCACGCGCACCGCGCTGCCATCGGCACCATTGCCCTCGTAGCCGCGCTCGGCATTGAACTGCTCCACGGCCTTGGCGATCACGGCGCGGATGCTGGCCTCGACCTCGGCCGGGTTCTCCTCGGGGATCATGCGGCGGTCGAGCTTGAGCACCACCTTGCCCGGGACCACGTTGGTGTTGGTGCCACCCTCGATGCGGCCGATGTTGAGGTACGGGTGCTTGATGCCGGGCATCTTGGACGTGACCTGCTGGTACTTCACGTTCTCGGCATACAGCGCGTTCATCACGGCCACCGCGCCCTGCAGCGCGTCCACGCCCGTGTGGGGCACGGCGGCATGCGCCATCTTGCCGTGGACGGTGACCTCCATCTGCAGGCAGCCGTTGTGGGCCGTGACCACCTCGTAGCTGAAGCCGGCGGCCACCATGAGGTCGGGCTTGGTCAGGCCGTTCTTGAGCAGCCAGCCCGGGCCGAGTTCGCCGCCGAACTCCTCGTCGTAGGTGAAGTGCAGCTCGACGGCGCCCTGGGCGGGGCGGGCCACGGCCTCCAGCGCGCGCAGCGCGAAGGTGAAGGTGGCGAAGTCGCTTTTGCTCACGGCCGTGGCGCGGCCGTACATCTTGCCATCGGCGATTTCGGCGCCGTAGGGGTCGTGCGTCCAGCCTTCGCCGGGCGGCACCACGTCGCCGTGGGCGTTGAGGGCCACGGTGCGGCCGCCGCTGCCGTAGGGGCGGCGCACGATCAGGTTGGTGATCGATTCCATGCCGTAGGCCTTGACCTCGGCCTCGGGCACGGCGTGCTTCTCGGCCTCGAAGCCGAATTCGCGGATCAGCTCGGCCGTGCGCTCGGCATGGGGTGCGTTGTTGCCGGGCGGTGTGTCGGTGGGCACGCGCACGAGGGCTTGCAGGAATCGGACTTCATCGTCGAAGTGCTGGTCGATCCAGGCGTCGAGTTGCTGGTAGGTGGTGCTCATACGGTGTCGTGGGCGAGTTGGTTCAGGACGTGGGAGAAGGCATCGACCGCGAGCTGCATGTCGTCGCTGGTCGTGCTTTCGAGCGGGTTGTGGCTGATGCCGCTGTTGAGGCCGCGCGTGAACAGCATGGCCTGCGGCATGATTTCGTGCAGCTTCATGGCGTCGTGGCCTGCGCCGCTGGGCATGCGGTGCAGCGGCACGCCGAGGTCATGAACGGCGCGCTCCCAGCGCTGCTGCCAGGCGGGCGCGCTGGGCGCGGCGGCGGCGCGCATCGATTCCTCGAGCGTGTAGCGCAGGCTGCGGCGCGCGCAGATGGCCTGGAGCTCGGCGAGCACGTCGTCCATCAGGCGGTTGCGCTGCGCATCGGTGGGCGCGCGAAGGTCCAGGCTGAAGCGGCAGCGGCCGGGCACGACGTTGATCGAGCCGCTGGGCACTTCGAGCAGGCCCACGGTGCCGACCGAGTCGCCGTCCTGGGCGGCACGCTTTTCCACGTAAAGGATGAGTTCGGCCACGGCCGCTGCCGCGTCGCGGCGGCGGTCCATGGGTGTGGTGCCCGCATGGCTGGCCATGCCGATCACCTCGCCGATGAAGCGCACGCCACCGTTGATCGAGGTGACCACGCCCAGCGGGATGTCCAGCTCGTTGAGCACGGGGCCCTGCTCGATGTGCACCTCGATGAACCCCAGGTAGCGTGCGGGGTCGCGCTGCAGCTTGGGGATGTCGTCGATGCACAGGCCTGCGTGCTGCATGGCCTCGCGCATGGTCACGCCGTCGGCGTCCTTCTGGTCGAGCCAGGCCGGGTTGAAGTGGCCGATGAGCGCGCCCGAGCCCAGGAACGTGGCCTTGTAGCGCTGGCCTTCCTCCTCGGCGAAGGCCACCACCTCGATGGCGAAAGGCAGGCGCTTGCCCTGGCGGTGCAGTTCGCGCACGCAGGCCATGGGCACGAAGATGCCCAGTCGCCCGTCGTACTTGCCGCCGTTGCGCACCGTGTCGTAGTGCGATCCGGTCAGCAGCGTGCGCGCATCGGCCGTGGCGCCCTGGTAGCGGCCCACCACGTTGCCCACGGCGTCGATCTCGACTTCGTCGAAGCCGCAGTCGCGCATCCCGTGGCTGATGCGCTGGGCGCAGGCGCGGTGTGCATCGGTGAGGTAGGTCACCGTGAGCTGGCCCTTCTCGGCGAAGCCGGGGTCACTGTGCTGGGCGAGCTTTTCCTGCCAGTCCCACACGTCGTTGCCGAGCGTGGGCTCGTAGCCGAACTTGTCGTTGAGGCGGATCTCGGCGATACGGTGGATGTTGCGCAGCGCCTCGGCCAGCTCGAAGTCGGGCGGGTTGTCCAGGCGGCGTGCGAAGGTGTCGATGATTTCCTGCTTGGGCAGGCCCGTGCCGCGCGGGCCGCGCACGGCAAGGATGAACGGGAAGCCGAAGCGCGCGTTGTAGTCGGCATTGAGCTGCTGGATGCGCGCGAATTCCTCGGGCGTGCACTGCGTGAGGCCGGCCTTGGTCTGCTCGTTGGTCGACTCGGCCGTGAGCTCCTGGGCCACCATGGCCTTGCCTGCGAGCTCCGGGTGGGCGCGAACGAGCGCGAGCTGGGCTTCGCGCGGCGCCTGGGCGAGCACCTTCACCATGGCGTGCTTGAGCTGGGCCAGCGAGCGGAACGGGCGCTGCGCCAGGGCCTGGCTGGCGATCCACGGCGAATGCTCGTAGAGGCCGTCCAGCATCTGCGCCGCGGCCTCGGGCGTGGCGGCGTTGAGTTGGTCTAGGGTCAGTGGCATGGGTCAGTCCTTGTAGGGGTGGGTATGCCGCCAGTGGCGCGCGATGTCGATGCGGCGGCAGACCCACACATGGTCGTGGCGCTGGACGTGGTCGAGGAAGCGCTGCAGCGCGGTGATGCGTCCGGGCCTCCCCAGCAGGCGGCAGTGCATGCCGATGCTCATCATCTTGGGCCGGTCGTCGCCAGCGGGATCGCCCTCGGCATAGAGAGCATCGAAGCTGTCCTTGAGGTACTGGAAGAACGGGTCGGCGTGCGAATAGCCCTGCGGCAGCGCGAAGCGCATGTCGTTGCAGTCGAGCGTGTAGGGCACGATGAGCTGCGGGGCCGTGGTGCCGTCGCTCTTGCGCACCTTCATCCAGAACGGCAGGTCGTCGCCGTAGTAGTCGCTGTCGTACTCG
>JASLFM010000470.1 GCA_030150585.1 Acidovorax sp. | reverse complement strand
CATCAACCTCGACAAGGATGTGCAGCGCCGCGAGCGCGTCGAGGCCGAGTTCGCCCGGCTCGGGCTGGCCGGCGAGCGCCTGCCCGCCGTGTGGTGGAAGCAGCTGCCCGCGCAAGAGCAGGCCGCGCTCTACGACCCGGGGCTCAACTGTACCCAGTACTACAAGCCGCTTGTCGATGGCGAAAAGGGCTGCTACGCGAGCCACATCCTTGCCTGGCGGCAGCTGCTGGCCAGCGACGCGCCCGCCCTGGTCGTGCTCGAAGACGACGTGGTGCTCGACGACCGCTTCGCGCAGGCCGTGAAGGCCATTGCCGCGCTCGGTGGCGAGTGGGACATGGTCAAGCTCATGGGCCGACCCCATGGCGAAAAAATCCGCTCCGAGGCGCCGCTCACACCGCAGCACCGCCTGGTCCAGTACCGGCGCGTGCCCAGCTTCACGGCCGGCTACGTCGTGAGCCGGCAGGGCGCGCGCAAGCTGCTGCAAAGCCGCGTGCCCTTCGGCCGCCCCATCGACATCGACCTGCGCTTCTGGTGGGAAAACGGCCTGAACGTGCTCGGCGTGCAGCCCCCCGTGGTGCGGCTCGACATCACGAGCGAGGACAGCAGCATTGCCGGCCGCAAGCCCCCGGCCGGCTGGACGACACGCTGGCGCAAGCTCGCCATGAAGGCACGCCTGACCTGGGGCAACGCGCGCCATCTGCGCGCGCAAAAAGGACTTTGACGGCCCGCGTTGGCCCGTCCGCAGCACAGCCCCCAGGCCAGCAGACGCCGTGGAACCGGCTTTGCCGGGCCGCTGGCGTCGTCCCCCTTCCCGCGCACAGCGCGAGAGAAGGGGGAAGGCGCGCAGCGCCTCAGGGGGTTGCTCCCTATTAGTGGCCGCCCTTGAACACCTCGCCCGCCTTCAGGCGGTACACGGTGCCGCAGTAAGGGCACTTGGCCTCGCCCGTGTGGGCCACGTCGAGGTAGACCTTGGGGTGGCTGTTCCAGAGCTTCATGTCGGCCTTGGGCGACGGGCAGAACACCCCCCCCTGCGCGTTGAGATCGCGGGCCAGCAGTTCAACGGTTGCTTGCGACATTGCTTCAGACCTTCGTGAGCCAGTGGGCGTACTTGGGATTGCGGCCGTTCACGATGTCGAAGAACGCGCTCTGGATCTTTTCGGTGATGGGGCCGCGGCTGCCGGCGCCGATCTCGACGCGGTCGAGTTCGCGGATGGGCGTCACTTCGGCGGCCGTACCGGTGAAGAAGGCCTCATCGGCAATGTAGACCTCGTCGCGCGTGATGCGCTTTTGCACGATCTCCAGGCCCAGGTCCTTGGCGATGTGGAAGATGGTGTTGCGCGTGATGCCATTGAGCGCGCCGGCCGACAGGTCCGGCGTGTAGATCACGCCGTTCTTCACGATGAAGATGTTCTCGCCCGCGCCCTCGGACACGAAGCCGGCCGCGTCGAGCAGCAGGGCCTCGTCGTAGCCGTCTTCCGTGGCCTCCATGTTGGCCAGGATCGAGTTGCTGTAGTTGCTCACGGCCTTGGCCTGCGTCATCGTGATGTTGACATGGTGGCGCGTATAGCTGCTGGTCTTCACGCGGATGCCGCGCTTCATGCCCTCTTCGCCCAGGTAGGCGCCCCAGGCCCAGGCCGCCACCATGAGGTGGATCTGGTTGCCCTTGGGCGAGACGCCCAGCTTTTGCGAGCCGATCCAGGTCAGCGGGCGCAGGTAGCACGACTCGAGCTTGTTTTCGCGCACCACGGCCTTCTGGGCCTCGTTCACCTCTTCCTTGGTGAAGGGCAGCTTCATGCGCAGGATCTTGGCGCTGTTGAAGAGGCGGTCGGTGTGCTCTTCGAGGCGGAAGATCGCCGTGCCGTTCACGGTGTTGTAGGCGCGCACGCCTTCGAAGGCGCCGCAGCCGTAGTGCAGCGTGTGGGTCAGCACGTGGATCTTGGCGTCGCGCCAATCGACCATCTGGCCGTCCATCCAAATCTTGCCGTCACGGTCGGCCATCGAGGGAACTACGGGGCTCATGGGGGTTGTCCTTAAAAAAGGGGATTTTACGGGGCCGGCGCGGCCGTGGGGGCCTCCGCATCGCCCTCGGCGGGGGACTGCGGGCGGTGCAGCTCCCAGCGCACAAGCCGGCCCGTCTGGAACTCGCAGTCCACCCACGATTGGGTGCCGTCGGTCCAGCGGTAGATCTCGGGCTGCTCGTCCTGCGGCGAGCGCAGCTCGCCCAGCGCGCGCGTCATCGCCACCACGTGCATCAGGTTCACGCCGGGCTTGAGCTTGGCGTTGAGCATCACCGCGCTGCCCACGTAGCCCACGGGCCGATCGGCGGCCTTCTTGAGCACGCCCATGAGCCGGTTGAAGTGCAGCAGCAGCCACATCACGACGCCGCCGCCCACGGCGAACACGCCCTGCCAGCCATAGGCGCGGTGGGCCGCAAAAAACAGTATCAGGAGCCCCACGGGCACCAGGATGTTGCGCAGATTCATGGCGCCGATTGTCGTTGCTGGGCCAAAACCCTCCGTTGTGGAGAGTGCGTAGCCCCTCAGGCGATGCCGCGCACCACGTCCATGGCCTCGTCCACGCGCTCCACGGCGTGAATCTCCAGGCCCTCGATGGGCTTCTTGGGCGCATTGGCCTTGGGCACCACGGCCACGCTGAAGCCCAGTTTCGCGGCCTCCTTCAGCCGCTCCTGCCCGCGCGGCGCGGGGCGCACCTCGCCGGCCAGACCCACCTCGCCGAAGGCGATGAAGCCCTTGGGCAGCGCCTTGCCGCGCAGGCTGCTCGTGATGGCGAGCATCACCGCCAAATCCGCCGCGGGCTCGCTGATGCGCACGCCGCCCACGGCGTTGACGAACACGTCCTGGTCCGCGCAGGCCACGCCCGCGTGGCGGTGCAGCACGGCCAGCAACATGGCGAGGCGGTCGCGCTCCAGGCCCACCGAGAGGCGCCGGGGGCTGGGGCCGCCGCCGTCCACCAGGGCCTGGATTTCGACCAGCATGGGCCGCGTGCCCTCCAGCGTGACCAGCACGCAGCTGCCGGGCACGGGCTCGCTGTGCTGGGAGAGGAAGATGGCGCTCGGGTTGCTCACGCCGCGCAGGCCACGCTCGGTCATGGCGAACACGCCGATCTCGTTCACGGCCCCAAAGCGGTTCTTGATGGCGCGCACCAGCCGGTAGCTGCTGTGCGTATCGCCCTCGAAATACAGCACCGTGTCCACCATGTGCTCCAGCACGCGCGGGCCGGCCAGCGCGCCCTCCTTGGTCAC
>JASLFM010000469.1 GCA_030150585.1 Acidovorax sp. | reverse complement strand
CAACGCTTCTTGGCAGGCGAAGGCGGCGCGAAACTTTTGGCTCGGCGGTGGTCGGTTCCCGAGGAGAAGATCCGCACGTGTGCGAGCCACTACCGCCTGGATGGCATCGACGGCTTGCGCCCCAAGCGCAGTGCGTACAGTGCACAGTTCAAGCTGCAGGTGCTGGCTCATCAGGATCGCGAGCAGGTTTCCAGCCGTCAGGTCGCGGCGCTCTATGACATCCTCAATCCCAACCAGGTCGTGGTCCGGTGGCGCAATCTCAATCAAGGCCGTCTGCGGGCGTGCGCAAGCGGGAAAGAAGAACAGCCCAAGATGAAGCCAAAACGACGGGCACTTTCCCAATGACGACGCCGCCAGCAAACTGATCTGGTTGGCGCGGCCCAAGATCGCGGCCGACTGGGGCCGCGCGGCACACAGCTGGAAGGATGTGATAAATCAGTTCGCGATCCTCTACGAAGACCGATTCACCATGACGGTAGCGTAGGATCAAGGCCGACTTTCCCACCGCGTCGCTCGATTCGTCGCAAGCGCCGATCGCCGTCGTCGAAAAGTCTCAGTGCCGCGAACACAGAAATTCGGACACTCCCGGCTTGCGCATAGTGGATTGGGTCGTATCGACATAAAAACGCAGTTGCGTGAGTGCGTATCCCATAAATAGGGCACGCGATGATGCCAACCAGATGCCCGTGGCAGCGCAGACCACCGTTGCCCGGTCTGACCGTCCAAGTTATCGCATGCCGACAATCCCCATCCACCGCACCCCCCGCAAGCTCCACCAGGGCCACTTCGCCTTCATGCGCGCACTGGTGCAGGGCCTGGATGAGCGCGCCGCCTGGAACCGCTATCTGGCGCAGGAGGGTGACGCCACCGATCTGCGTCTGGTGAACAGCCAACTCCATGTGCGTGATCCGGCTCACACACATCTGGCCATCGTGAGCATTGAAGATTGGTCTGAGCGTCTCCGGCTTGTTCTTGATGGTGTAGATGCAGATGTTCGTGTCCAGCATGAACTTGCGCATCACAGCCCTTCCCGCATCTGCTCCGCAGGTTGCTCACGCGCCACCATGAAATCCTCACTCACAGTTGGTCCCGCAAACCAGGCATCCCAGGACTCCCCCACAGGAGAGATCACCCGAGAACGCCCACACGCCAGCACCCTCACCTCTTTGACGCCAGGAGCCAAGGCTACGGCCTTGGGCAAGCGAACAGCCTGGGTCTTGTTGCTCAAAAAAACGGTGGTTTTTCAGGCATCCGAGAAGCGGCCATAAAGCCCGTGTGGAATCGGTCTTTATGTGTAAAAATATCCGTCTGTTTATCTACGCTTGGTAAAGGTATGGGAAAGCGTCTTGGTTATGCCCGCGTTTCAACGGATGACCAGCGGCTCGACCTACAACGGGATGCTTTGACCCGTGCCGGATGTGCCGACATTTACGAAGAGAAGGTCAGCGGGAAGTCTGCTGATCGGCCTGCTCTGGATTACTGTCTTCGCGCCCTGAGTGCGGGAGACACGTTGGTGGTCTGGCGTCTGGATCGGTTAGGCCGTTCGCTCCCCGATCTGGTTCGCATCGTGGGGGAGTTGGAGCAGCGCGGTGTTGGCTTCGAGAGCGTCACGGAACGGATCGAAACTGGCAGTGCAACTGGGAAGCTGACTTTCCACTTGTTCTCGGCCTTGGCCGAGTTCGAGCGGAATCTAATTCGGGAGCGGACTCAAGCAGGCTTGGCTGCTGCTCGTGCTCGTGGTCGCAAGGGCGGGCGAAAGCCCGCGCTGGACGCCAAGCAAGTCCGTGAGATCAAGGCGCTTTTGCGTGATCCTGATATTCAGGTCGCCGACGTGGCGAAACGCTATGGCGTTTCACGCGCCACCATTTACAAGCACGTTGGTGCGGTGCGCCCAGAGCGCGGCGCATCGCCGATGATTTAGTGAGGTCGTCATTCATGGCATTTGCGCCAAGTGTTGCTCATAAGCCTGTTGCCGCTGCTGTATGCCCTGTCATGGCCGCGACCGAGGCGTTGGCAACGGAAGGGGGGCTCGAGGCTCGAGGGGCTATTTTCACGCGCTCTGAGGTGGTCGATTTCATCCTCGACCTGGCTGGCTATACCGAGGATCAACCGCTGCACGAAAAACGGCTTTTGGAACCGTCGTTCGGTGGCGGGGACTTCTTGCTGCCGATCATTCTGCGGCTGCTGAGTGCATGGCGATCAGCAAGGCCCAATGGTACTGAGGTCGATGATTTGGGCGACGCCATCCGGGCGGTGGAATTGCACCACGACACCTTCCGCAGCACCTACGCTGCCGTTGTCGCGCTGCTCAAGCGTGAGGGGCTGTCGGCGAATGCTGCGACGGCCTTGGCTGACCGCTGGCTGTTGCAGGGTGACTTCCTGCTGACTCCGCTGGAGGGCCAGTTCGATTTCGTGGTGGGCAATCCTCCCTACGTTCGACCTGAGCTGATTCCGGCCCCGTTGCTGGCCGAGTACCGCAGCCGCTATCAGACGATGTATGACCGGGCGGACATCTACATTCCCTTCATTGAGCGGTCGCTGACGGCATTGTCTGCTGGCGGCAATCTGGGCTTTATCTGCGCGGATCGCTGGATGAAGAACCGCTACGGTGGGCCACTGCGTAGCCTTGTTGCCGAACGGTTCCACCTGAAAGTCTATGTCGATATGGTGGATACACCGGCCTTCCATTCCGATGTAATCGCCTATCCGGCCATCACCATCATCAGCCGTGAGGGGGGCGGGGCGACGCGCATCGCACACCGCCCGTCCATAGACCGGGCCACGCTGACCACGCTGGCTGGCCTGCTGTCGGCACCGACACTTCCGAAGGATGCTGGCCCGGTGCGGGAACTCGCCCGTGTGACCAATGGTGCGGAGCCGTGGCTGCTGGAGTCTTCTGACCATATGGCGCTTATTCGCCGTCTGGAGGGCGCGTTCCCACTGCTCGAGGAGGCTGGGTGCAAGGTTGGCATTGGTGTTGCGACCGGCGCTGACAAGGCATTCATCGGCGACTTCGAGTCGCTGGATGTCGAGCCTGATCGGAAGCTGCCGCTGGTGACAACCAAAGACATCATGACCGGCGAAGTGCAGTGGCGTGGTCAGGGGGTCATCAACCCCTTCGCCGAGTCTGGAGGGCTGGTCGATCTTGGCGAGTATCCGCGTCTGCGCCGCTACCTTGAGGCTCGCCGGGATGTGATTGCCGGTCGGCATTGCGCGAAGAAGGCTCCTGCCAACTGGTATCGCACGATTGACCGTATTACCCCGGCGCTGGCTGCGAGGCCCAAGCTGTTGATCCCTGACATCAAGGGTGAGTCGCACATTGTTTTCGAGGGCGGCGAGCTGTATCCAAGCCATAACCTTTACTACGTTACCTCGGACGATTGGGATTTGCGGGCCTTGCAAGCTGTGCTGCTGTCCGCTGTCTCGCGCCTGTTCGTGGCCACGTACTCAACGAAAATGCGAGGTGGCTTCTTGCGCTTCCAAGCGCAATACCTGCGCCGCATCCGTATCCCACGCTGGGCCGATGTGCCTGAACCGCTACGCCGTGAGCTGGCTGAGGCAGCCATCAAGCGGGACGTGCAAGCCTGCAACCGGGCTGCGTTCAGGCTCTACGGGCTGAGCCACGAAGAACGATCTGCCCTTGGGGGCAATGGAGAATAAATGGCACTTGATCTTGTCGATTACGAACAGAAGGCCCGCGACGCCGTAAAGGCGTTTTGGGGCAACCGCGAAGCTGCACGGCAAAAGCAGATTGAGTCAGGCAAGGCCGACCAAGGTGAACGCGCTGGCGTCACAGGCGGCAAGAACATGGACGGATTCTTGGCCTTGGTGCTCGATGTCATCAAGGCCAATGGTCTGGCCCACGCCGAGATTCACCAGAACCGGGCGATGCTGACCCTGCCAGGCTACTTCCGCCCGACGAAGCTGTGGGATTTGTTGGTGATCTACAAAGGCGAGCTGATTGCTGCCATCGAGCTGAAAAGCCAGGTAGGCCCCTCGTTCGGTAACAACTTTAACAATCGAACAGAGGAAGCTATCGGGACGGCCCATGATCTTTGGACGGCCTTTCGTGAAGAGGCGTTCGGCAAGCAGCCACGCCCTTTCGTCGGCTGGCTGATGATGGTCGAAGACGCGCCGGAATCCCGCAGGCCGGTGCGTGACTCATCGCCGCACTTCCCGGTCTTCGAGGAGTTCAAGGGGGCGTCGTATCTCACGCGGTATGACTTGCTGTGT
>JASLFM010000509.1 GCA_030150585.1 Acidovorax sp. | reverse complement strand
TCCTTGATGGGGTCGAAGCCCAGCTTGTTGTAGAGGAACTGGTTGGCCGACAGGTTGCCGCTGGCGGCCAGCAGGATGGTGTAGCCATCGGGCTTGGCTTTCACGACCTGGCCCGTGCCGATGTTGCCGCTGGCGCCCGCCTTGTTTTCCACGACGACGGGCACGTTGAGCTTCTTGGCCAGCGGCGTGGCAATCAGCCGCGCCATCAGGTCCGTGGGGCCGCCGGGCGGAAAGGGCACCACGAAGGAAATGGGCTTGCTGGGCCACGGCTCCTGCGCCAAAGCGGCGAAGGGCAGCAAAGGCAGCAGCAGGGCCGCGATCAGGCTGGTTTTTTTCATCATCGTTGTCTCCTGTGGGTGGATGGGGAAGCGCGCTACCGCGGATCGTGCGAGTGGATCTGCAGCGCTTCGAGAAAGCGCGAGACCATGTTGTAGGCCGCCACGGTGGCCGTGATTTCCACAACCTGGGGCGGCGGATACAGCGCGGACATGGCGGCGAACACCGCATCGGGCACTTGCACCTGGCGCGTCATGGCGTCGGTGTACGCCAGCACCGCGCGCTCGTGCTCGTCGAACAGCCCGCACGAGGGCCAGTCGGCCAGCCCGTCGAGCTTGGCCTGTGGCACGCCCTCTTGCAGTGCGATGGGCGCATGCTGGTCGGCCTCGTACGGCGCGTTGTTGAGCTGCGCCACACGCATGATGATGAGCTCGCGCAATGCACCCGAGAGCGAACTCTTCTGCCGCACGGCCGTGAGGTAGTGGAGCCAGCCTTCGGCGATCGGCGCACTGTGCATCAGCATCTGGTACAGGTGCAGGATGCTGCCGCGCTCGGCGACGATGCGCTCGGCCAGCGGGCGCGCGGCCTCGCTGGTGCAATCGGCATAGGGGATGCGGGCCACGGCGTTTTTTCCTTTGACTTGTAGTTGGAAGCCCATGCTATGGCGATGCGATATATTTTTGAAATTCTTTCTGTCTATTGATTAATCATTCAAAAGAATGAATATCTCACCCCGGCAACTGCGCATGTTCCTGGCGCTTTCGGAGTCACTGAACTTCAGCAAGACGGCAGAGCAGATGTTCATGACCCAGCCGTCCCTGAGCAAGGCCATCCGCGATCTGGAAGAAGCCCTGGGCCTGTCCCTGTTCGAGCGCACCACGCGCAGCGTGCGGCTCACACCGGGCGGCGCCCGCATGGCAACGCTGGCCCGTTCCATCCTGGGCGAGTTCGATACGGGCCTGCAGCGCATGCAGTCCTCGGCCGAGCGCGAGGCCCTGCAGCTGTCCGTCGCCTGCTGGCCGTCGCTGGCGTACGGGGTGCTGCCCGAGGTGTGCGCCGCGCTGGAGCGGCGGTTCGATGCGCCGCAGATCAGCGTGCACGACTGCGCCAACAGCGCGTGCATCCAGCGCCTGCTCAACCACCAGGCCGACTTTGCGCTGGCGTCCGTGGCACCCTCGCACCCCGATCTGGTCAGCCAGGACCTGCTGCGCGACCGCTTCGTGCTGCTGGCCAGTGGCAAATGGCGCAAGCACGTGCGCCCGCGCATGCGGCTCGATGAACTGCTGGCCCTGCCGCTCATCACGCTGACCGACGCCAGCACGGCCATGCGCTACATGAGCGCGGCCTACCTCCAGCGCGGCATCGAGTACCGCCCCAAGATGCAGGTCGACCAGGTGGCCACCGTGGCCGGCCTGGTGAAAAAGGAAGTGGGCGTCGCGGTTCTGCCCTACCTGGGGGTGACGCCCATCCTCGGCATGCGCGGCATGCAGATGTCGGAAATCGTGGACGGGCCGCTGCGCTCCGTGGGCATCGTCACCCGCCGCATGGGCAACCCCAGTGCCCTGGCCCGTGCAGCGATGCAGGAGGTCATCGCCGTGAGCCGCCTGCTCATGGGCAAGTACCCGGAGTGGATACTGCCGCCGTCAGCCCGCAAGCACTGATGCTGCAGGCTCAGTGCGCCTTGTCCCAGTTCGGCCCCACGCCCACTTCCGCCAACAGCGGCACCCGCAGATCGGCCACGCCCGCCATCAAACGCGGCACCTCGGAGCGCAGCCAGTCCACGTCGCCCTCGGGCAGTTCGAACACCAGTTCATCGTGCACCTGCATGATCATGAGCACTTCGGGCTTCTCGGCGTCAAGCCGCGCCTGCACGGCCACCATGGCCTTCTTGATGAGGTCGGCCGCCGTACCCTGCATGGGCGCGTTGATGGCGGCACGCTCGGCGCCCGCACGGCGGGGGCCGTTGGGCGAATTGATTTCAGGCATGTACAGGCGGCGGCCGAACACGGTCTCCACGTAGCCGCGCGACTTGGCCTGGGCCTTGGTCTCCTCCATGTACTCGCGCACACCGGGGTAGCGCTCGAAGTAGCGCTGGATGTAGCTCTTGGCCGCCGTGTTGTCGATGCCCAGGTTTTTCGCCAGGCCGAAGCTGCTCATGCCGTAGATCAGACCGAAGTTGATGACCTTGGCATAGCGCCGTTGCTCGCTGCTCACCTGATCCACCGGCACGCCGAACACCTCGGCTGCCGTGGCGCGGTGCACGTCCAGGCCATGCTGGAAGGCATGCAGCAGCGACTGGTCACCGCTGATATGGGCCATGATGCGCAGTTCGATCTGGCTGTAGTCGGCGCTCGCTATGACACGGCCCGGCGGCGCCACGAAGGCCTCCCGAACGCGCCGGCCCTCGGGGGTGCGGATGGGAATATTCTGCAGGTTGGGGTCGTTGCTCGACAGGCGCCCCGTGACGGCCACGGCCTGCGCGTAGTGCGTATGCACGCGGCCCGTGCGCGGCAGGGCCAGTTGGGCAAGCTTGTCGGTGTAGGTGCCCTTGAGCTTGCTGAGTGAGCGGTGCTCCAGGATCTTGGCAGGCAGCGGGTAGTCCTCGGCCAGCTTTTCGAGCACTTCCTCGTCCGTGCTGCGCGCGCCCGTGGCGGTCTTCTTGACGACGGGCAGGCCCAGCTTGTCGAAGAAGATTTCGCCGAGCTGCTTGGGGCTGCTGAGGTTGAAGGGCTGGCCTGCAATTTCGTAAGCCTCCTGCTCCAGCTGCACGATGCGCTGGCCCAGCTCGTGGCTCTGCTGGGCCAGCGTGGGGGCGTCGATGAGCACGCCGTTGCGCTCGATGCGGTAAAGCGTCTCGCTGGTCTCGACCTCCAGCTCGTAGATGGCGCGCAGGCGCTCGTCGGCCTGCAGCAGCGGCCACAGCGTGTGGTGCACGTCCAGCGTCTGGTCCGAGTCCTCGCAGGAGTAGGCGGCGGCCTTGTCCACCGGCACCTGGGCGAAGGGAATCTGGTGCGCGCCCTTGCCACACAGGTCTTCGTAGCTGATGCCCGTGCGGCCCGTGTGGCGCT
>JASLFM010000432.1 GCA_030150585.1 Acidovorax sp. | reverse complement strand
GACGCATTTGCTCCTTTTTCAGGAGCTGCCTGCGCCCGCTGTATGGGCGCGGGCGGGCTGAAAAGCGGGTGCTCAGGCCTTGAGCTTGAGCAGGTACGTCATGACCCGTGCCGTGGTGAGCTCCAGCTCCAGGAATTCGTTGAAGTCCCTGCCCGTCAGCCACGATTGTTCCCAGTGGTTCTGGCGCAGCGCGCGCTGCCAGCTCTCGTTCAGCGTGGCTTGCTCGAGGGCCGCGACGAGCGCCTGGGCGCGAGCCGGGGCCACCTGTTTGCCGGTGAACACCGCGCGCCAGTTGGCCATGTCGGCATCCAGCCCTTGCTCGCGGAACGAGGGCAGGCCGAAGGTGCTGCGCCGTGCGGAGACTCCGATGGCGCGCAGCTTGCCCGCGGCGAGCGCCTCGCTGAACTCGCTGTAGCCCGACACGCCGATGCCGGCTTCGCCCTTGAGCAGGGCCTGGACCACCTCGGCGCCGCCCGGGAAGGGCTTGTACACGAGCTGCTCGGGTGAGGCCTTGGCTGCGCGCGTGAGCACGCCGGCGAACATATGGTCCACGCCGCCTGCCGAGCCGCCCGCGAAGGGCTGCTTGGCCACGTCGGCGCGCAGCGCGGCCACGAGGTCCTTCGCGTTGCGGATGGGAGAGTTGGCCGGCACGGCGACCACGAGGTAGTCGCTGGTCAGGCGCGCGAGCGGCTGCACGCGGGCCATGTCCACGGCGGGCTTTTGCAGCGCCACCGCGCCGACCATCACCATGCCGCCGATGAGCAGCGTGTCGGGGTCGGCATCGTAGCGCTCCACGTAGCGTCCCAGGCCGATGGTGCCGCCCTTGCCGCCTGCGTTCTCGTACTCCACGCGCTCCACGGCGCCGCAGGCGACCAGGGCCGCGCCGAGCGCGCGGCCGGTCTGGTCCCAGCCGCCGCCGGGGTTGGCGGGAATCACGATGCGCAGCGTGCCGGCCACGCGCTGCACCGGTGCCGCGCTGCGCGCGGGCGCGGCGGGCGGCGCAGCATGGGCCAGGGGCGCGCACAGCGCGGCGAGCGCCAGCAGGTGGCGGCGGGAGAGGGCGGCCGTGGAGGGACTGGCGGGGAGGCCGGCAGGGGTGGTGCGCATGAAGGCTCCTGTGGGTTGGCTGCGGTGATGTGCCCTGGATGCTCGCCGCCCATGCTGTCATGCGGCTGTCGGTACGAGGGGCCGCGCCCTTGAGCGCGACGCATGGGTGCACGCCTTGGCGTGCGCAGGCGTCCCGCCATGGAGTGCGTCGTTCACCGGGCGGCATTGCTCGAGCAATTTCAGCGGCCATGGCGCGAGGGCCTGCAATGGGATGCGCTCCGTGCTCCGTGCCATCATGCCGCCGCGCACCACGGACACGGGCATGAAAAAAGCCCGCTCCCGCAGTACGGGAACGGGCTCGCGCCACAGGGGACGTGCAGGCTTACAGCGAGTCGATGAAGCTGCGCAGCTTGTCCGAGCGGCTCGGGTGCTTGAGCTTGCGCAGCGCCTTGGCCTCGATCTGGCGGATGCGCTCGCGCGTCACGTCGAACTGCTTGCCCACTTCTTCCAGCGTGTGGTCGGTGGACATCTCGATGCCGAAGCGCATGCGCAGCACCTTGGCTTCGCGCGGCGTGAGGCCATCGAGGATGTCCTTGACCACGTCGCGCAGGCCGGCCTGCATGGCGGCGTCGATGGGCGCGGTGTTGGCGCTGTCCTCGATGAAGTCGCCCAGGTGGCTGTCGTCGTCGTCGCCGATGGGGGTTTCCATCGAGATCGGCTCCTTGGCGATCTTCATGATCTTGCGGATCTTGTCCTCGGGAATCTCCATCTTCGCAGCCAGGATGGACGCATCGGGCTCGAAGCCGAACTCCTGCAGGTGCTGGCGGCTGATGCGGTTCATCTTGTTGATGGTCTCGATCATGTGCACCGGGATGCGGATGGTGCGCGCCTGGTCGGCGATCGAGCGCGTGATGGCCTGGCGGATCCACCACGTGGCGTAGGTCGAGAATTTGTAGCCGCGGCGGTATTCGAACTTGTCCACGGCCTTCATCAGGCCGATGTTGCCTTCCTGGATCAGGTCGAGGAACTGCAGGCCGCGGTTCGTGTACTTCTTGGCGATGGAGATCACGAGGCGCAGGTTGGCCTCGATCATTTCCTTCTTCGCATCGCGCGAGGCCGCCTCGCCCTCGTTCATGCGCTTGTTGATGTCCTTGAGCTCGGTGAGCGGCACCACCACGCGCGCCTGCAGGTCCATGAGCTTCTGCTGCAGTTCCTGGATGGGCGGGATGTTGCGGGCCATCACGGTGGACCACGGCTTGCCGGCGGCGGCCTGCTTCTCGACCCACTGCAGGTTGAGCAGGTTGGGCGGAAAGTCCTTGATGAAGGTTTCCTGCGGCATGCCGCACTTGTCCACGATGATGCGGCGCAGCTCGCGTTCCTTTTTGCGCACGTCGTCCACCTGGGCGCGCACCATGTCGCAGAGCTTCTCGATGGTCTTGGCCGTGAAGCGGATGGTCATCAACTCGGCGGAGATGGCGTGCTGGGCCTTCATGTAGGCCGGACCGCCATAACCTTCCTTGTCGTAGATCTTGTGCATCTTCTCGAACAGCTCGCGCAGCTTGTCGAAGCGGCGCAGGGCTTCGTTCTTGAGCTCCTCGAGCTTCTTGGTCAACGCCTTGGAGCCGCCCTTGCCATCGTCGTCGTCCTCTTCGTCGTACTCGTCGAAGTCTTCCTCGGCCACGTAGTCGTCGTTCTCGTTGGCGTTCACGAAGCCGTCCACCACGGTGGAGATGACAACCTTGCCTTCGCGGATTTCCTCGCCCATGTTGAGGATCTCGGCGATGGTGGCGGGGGAGGCGCTGATGGCCTCCATCATGTCCATCAGGCCGCCTTCGATGCGCTTGGCGATCTCGATTTCGCCCTCGCGCGTGAGCAGCTCCACCGTGCCCATTTCGCGCATGTACATGCGCACGGGGTCCGTGGTACGGCCGAACTCGGAATCCACGGTGGACAGCGCTGCCTCGGCTTCTTCCTCGGCTTCTTCCACGGTGGTGGCCGTCGGCGTGACGTTGTTCTGGAACAGCGTTTCCGCATCGGGCGTCTGCTCGTACACGGCCACGCCCATGTCGTTGAGCATGGCGACC
>JASLFM010000401.1 GCA_030150585.1 Acidovorax sp. | reverse complement strand
TCCGGGCCGCCACGGCCGACTTCCGCACCACCCGCCACGCGCACGCGCTGGCCTTGGCGGGTGATCGTGATGCCGTGCAGCGGATCGATCACGGCGCCCTGGGGGGCGTGCGTGTCCTCGCGCACCGGCGCGCTGATCGTGTAGCCGTGCACGGCCTCCATGGGCAGGCGCAGGCCGAGCGGGCGCAGCAATGCGGCACTGGCCTGGCCGGCGCAGAGCACGACGGCATCGGCCTGGCGGGGGGCGTTTTCACCGGCGATGTGCAGGCGGGCCGGGCCCGATGCGATGGCCTGCGCGCGTGCGTTGAACACGAAGCGTGCGCCCAGGTCCTGCGCGGCCTGGCGCAGGATCTGGGCGAACAGGCGGCAATTGCCGGCCTCGCCGCTCTCGGCGTACAGGGCGCCGGCCAGGGGGGTGTCGGCCGACAGGCCGGGTTCGATGAGGCGGGCGGTGGCGGCATCCACTTCCCGCAAGGCCGCGCCGGCATCGCGCAGCGCCTGCAGCGCGGGTTGCAGGCGCTGCGCGTCTGCAGGCTGGCGCAGCAGCACCAGGGTGCCGTGGCTGGTTTCGATATCCACATCCAGGGCCTGCACGAGTGCGCGCGTGCGGGCCTGGCTGTAGCGGCCCAGGCACTCCAATGCCGCGAGTCGGGCCGACGCTTGGGGGCTCTTGGCGGCCTGGGACCAGCGCCGGCGCCAGCCCAGGCCGGCCAGGCTGCGCCACGGATGGCGGATGGGGTGGCCCAGGCCGGGGGCGGCCCAGGGAATGAGCAGGGCAGGGGCGAGCAGGCCTGCGGCGGCAAAGCTGGCTTCTTCGGCGGCGGCGCCGCGCTGCTCGAATACGGTTACTTCATGGCCGTCCGCGGCCAGTTCATAGGCTGTGGCCGCGCCGACGATGCCGGCGCCCACGATGGCGATTCTCATGAATAGGAGTGTTTCAGGCCGCAAGCGCACACCCCGTGTACGCTGTCAGCTATTGTTCTTGTAGTGCTTCTTCGACGCGCAAGCCGATGTTCAGCACGGAATCATCGTGCAGCGCAGCATGCCAGATCATGAGGCCCATGGGGAGTTCCCCCGCAACGTGGCAGGGTACCGACAGCGCGCAGCCGTCGAGCATGTTGACCACGCTTGTGTTGCGCAGCAGCAGCCCGTTGACGCGGAAGAACTCCGCGTCGCGCGTGGCATCCTGGGCCGCATCCACGCCATCAGCGGGCGCGACCGAGGCGATCTTGGGGGCCGTAATGGGCACGGTGGGCGAGAGCAGCGCATCGAAGCCCGCGAGAGCGTCTTCCATGCGCGCAATCCAGGCGCGGCGCGCATGCAGCAGGTCGATGTAGTCGGCTGCAGACATGTCCGCGCCGCGCTCGATGCGGGTGCGCACGCGCGGGTCGTAGCGGCTGGCGCGGGTGGCCAGCAGCGGGCGGTGCCAGGCGTAGCTCTCGGCGGCCGAGAAGCCACCCGTGGCGTTGATGCGGGCGAGTTCGGCCAATTCCGGCAGGGCGATCTCGGTGAGGTGTGCGCCCGCGCGCCGCAGGGTCTGCAGCGTGCGCTCGAAGGCTGTGGCGACGGCGGGCTCCAGGCCGTCGAGGAAGGTGCTGGTAGGCACAGCCAGGCGCCATGCCGCGAGCGGGGCGGGGCTGCGCGTGACGCGCCGTGCCGCCAGGATCTCGTGCACGAGCAGCGCGTCGCGCACCGAGCGTGTCATCGCACAGGCGGTGTCCAGCGTGGTGGACAGGGGCACAGCCCCCGCCGTGGGCACGAGCCGCGCCGTGCTCTTGAAGCCCACGAGGCCATTGAGCGCCGCGGGAATGCGGATGGAGCCGCCCGTGTCCGAACCCAGGCCCACGAAGGCCGCGCCCGTCGCCACCGAAATGGCGGCACCCGAAGAAGAGCCGCCGGGCACGCGCGGCGCACCGGGCAGGGCGCCGTGGCGCGCATCCCAGGCCGCTGGGGTGCCGTGGTGCGGGTTTACGCCCACGCCGGAGAAGGCGAACTCCACCATGTGGGTGCGGCCGATGAACGCGGCGCCTGCCGCGCGCAGGCGGGCCACTGCGGGGCAGTCCCGCGCGGCCGGGGGGGCGTCGTCGAGGGCCAGGGAACTCGCGCGCGAGGGCAGCCCCTGCATGTCGAACAGGTCCTTGACCGAAACCGCAAGGCCGGCGAGGGGCTGGCCGGGGCGCGCGGCGGCGGCCTCCTGGCGCGCGCTGTCGAACAGCGTGTGGGCGAAGGCGTGGGCGCAGGAGGGAGTTTGCGCGGCGGCGATGCTGCGCTCCATCCATTCGCCTGCGGGCACATGGCCGGAGCGCACGTCGGCCAGGGCGCAGCTGAGATCGGGGGGCATGGGTGTGCTAGAATCCTTGGGTTTTGCTGAGAGCTGCTTGCTGGGGTCTCCCGGAAGGTATTCCGAAAATGGGGCCGTTTGACCAGTCACGGCGGCCAAGCAAAGCGAATCGCAAACCAGCCCTATCAAGGTGTTGCTGGCCTCTTTCAAAGGCAAGCAAATGTTGGGCTGGATTTTAGACCCAACCTTTGGAGAATTCACATGTCCGTCACCATGCGCGAAATGCTGGAAGCCGGTGTCCACTTTGGTCACCAGACCCGCTTCTGGAACCCCAAGATGGCCCCCTACATCTTCGGCCATCGCAACAAGATCCACATCATCAACCTGGAAAAGTCGCTGCCGATGTTCCAGGAGGCGCAGAAGTTCGCCAAGCAGCTCGCCGCCAACCGCGGCACCATCCTGATGGTGGGCACCAAGCGCCAAGCCCGTGAGCTGGTGGCCGAACAGGCGCAGCGCGCTGGTGTGCCTTACGTCGACCAGCGCTGGCTGGGCGGCATGCTGACGAACTTCAAGACCGTCAAGACCTCGATCAAGCGCCTCAAGGACATGAAGGCCCAGCAGGAAGCTGGCCTCGAGTCCATGAGCAAGAAGGAGCAGCTGATGTTCGCCCGCGAACTCGAGAAGCTCGAGAAGGACATTGGCGGCATCCAGGACATGAACGCCCTGCCTGACGCCATCTTCGTGATCGACGTGGGCTACCACAAGATCGCCGTGGCCGAAGCCAAGAAGCTGGGCATTCCGCTGATCGGCGTGGTGGACTCCAACCACTCGCCCGAAGGCATCGACTACGTGATCCCTGGCAACGATGACTCGGCCAAGGCCGTGGCCCTGTACGCCCGTGGCATCGCTGACGCGATCCTGGAAGGCCGTGCCAACGCCGTGGCCGAAGTGGCCAAGGCCGCTTCCGGCGAAGGCTCGGACGAATTCGTGGAAGTGGAAGAATCCGCTGCCTGATGTCCCGGCTGCGCGACCTGTCGCGATGAAAAGCGGGGCCCCTGGTGAGCCCCCTTTTTTTTAGCCCGAAATTTGTGACGAACTGAACTGATACGGAGAGATACCAATGGCTGCAATTACCGCAAGCATGGTCGCTGAACTGCGTGCCAAGACCGATGCCCCCATGATGGAATGCAAGAAGGCCCTGACCGAGGCCGACGGCGATCTGGCGAAGGCGGAAGAGCTGCTGCGCGTCAAGCTGGGCACCAAGGCTGGCAAGGCTGCCGCACGCGTCACCGCCGAAGGCGTGGTCGCCAGCTTCATCGACGGCACCACCGGCGCCCTGATCGAAGTGAACAGCGAAACCGACTTCGTGAGCAAGAACGACAGCTTCATCGCCATGGCCAAGGCCGCCGCCGAGCTGGTCGCCAAGCACAACCCCGCCGACGTGGCCGCGCTGGGCGCGCTGCCCTACGAGCAGGACGGCTTCGGCCCCACGCTGGAAGACGTGCGCAAGGGCCTGATCGGCAAGATCGGCGAGAACATGTCGTTCCGCCGCTTCAAGCGCTTCAGCGGCTCCAACCTGGCTGCCTACCTGCATGGCTCGCGCATCGGCGTGGTTGTGGAGTTCGACGGTGACGCCAACGCCGCCAAGGACGTGGCCATGCACGTGGCCGCCATGAAGCCTGTGGCCCTGACCAGCGCCGACGTGCCCGCCGAGCTGATCGCCAAGGAGCGTGCCGTGGCCGAAGGCAAAGCCGACGAAGCCAACAAGGAACTCGTGGCCGCTGGCAAGCCCGCGCAAAGCGCCGAAATCACGGCCAAGCGCATCGATGGCGCCGTGCAGAAGTACCTCAAGGAAGTCTCTCTGGCCGACCAGGTGTTCGTGAAGGCCGCCGACGGCAAGCAAACCGTGGCCGCCATGCTCAAGGCCGCCAACACCACTGTGAAGGGCTTCACCCTGTACGTGGTGGGCGAAGGCATCGAGAAGAAGGCCGACGACTTCGCCGCCGAAGTGGCCGCCCAAGTGGCTGCCGCCAAGGCCGCTGCCGCCTAAGCGGCGACGGCTTTTCCATCCACCCCGCCATCCACGGCCCTACTGTCGCCCCCGCCTTTGGAGAAATCGCCCATGTCCACCGCCGCACCAGCCCACAAGCGCATCCTGCTCAAGTTGTCTGGTGAGGCCCTCATGGGGGACGACGCCTTTGGCATCAACCGTGCCACCATCGTGCGCATGGTCGAGGAAATCGCCGGCGTGACCCGCCTGGGCGTCCAGGTGGCCGTGGTGATCGGCGGGGGCAATATTTTCCGCGGCGTGGCGGGTGGCTCGGTCGGCATGGACCGGGCTACGGCTGACTACATGGGCATGCTGGCCACGGTGATGAACGCCCTGGCCCTGGCCGATGCCATGGACAAGCAGGGTCTGACGGCGCGCGTGATGTCGGCCATCGCCATCGAGCAGGTGGTCGAGCCCTATGTGCGTCCCAAGGCGCTGCAGTACCTCGAAGAAGGCAAGGTGGTGGTATTCGCCGCAGGCACGGGCAACCCCTTCTTCACCACCGATACGGCCGCCGCGCTGCGCGGCGCGGAGATCGGGGCTGAGCTGGTGCTCAAGGCCACCAAGGTGGACGGCGTGTACACCGCCGATCCCAACAAGGACGCATCGGCGACGCGCTACTCCAAGCTCACGTTCGACGAGGCCATCTCGCGCAACCTGGGCATCATGGATGCCACGGCGTTCGCGCTGTGCCGCGACCAGAAGCTGCCGATCCGCGTGTTTTCCATCGTGAAGCATGGCGCTCTCGAGCGTGTGGTAATGGGCGAGGACGAAGGCACGCTGGTGTACGCTTGAGGGCTTGGCCCTGGCCGGCGCAGCGCCTGGCATGGCCCCCTGTACCAGAGGAGAAAACATGACGATCGCCGATATCAAGAAGAACACCGAAGCCAAGATGGACCAGTCCATCGTGGCGTTCAAGAACAACCTCGCCAAGATCCGCACGGGCCGTGCCAACCCCGCGCTGCTCGACTCCATCCATGTCGAATACTATGGCTCGATGGTGCCCCTGAGCCAGGTGGCCAACGTGGCGCTGCTCGACTCGCGCACCATCAGCGTCCAGCCCTGGGAAAAGGGCATGGGTGCCAAGATCGAGAAGGCCATCCGCGAAAGCGATCTGGGCCTGAACCCCGCTAGCATGGGCGACCTGATCCGCGTACCCATGCCGCCCATGAGCGAAGAGCGCCGCAAGGAGATGACCAAGCTCGTGCGCAACGAGGGCGAGGGTGCCAAGGTGGCCGTGCGCAACCTGCGTCGTGATGCCAACGATGCCGTGAAAAAGCTCGTGAAGGACAAGCTCGCTTCCGAAGACGAGCAAAAGCGCGCCGAAGCAGACGTGCAGAAGGTCACAGACAAGCACATCGCCGAGGTGGATGTGCTCGTGGCCGCCAAGGAACAAGAGATCATGGCGATCTGACGGCCGCTCAGGCTGGCTGGATCGTTGCCCATGTCCCATTCCATGGTGGTTCCCCACCACATCGCCATCGTCATGGATGGCAACGGCCGCTGGGCCACGCGGCGCTTGCTGCCGCGCTTGGCGGGTCACAAGCAGGGGGTCGAGTCCTTGCGCCGCTGCGCACATGCCTGCGCACAGCGCGGCGTGGGCGCGCTCACGGTGTTCGCGTTTTCTTCCGAGAACTGGAACCGTCCGCAGGACGAGGTCTCGGGCCTCATGGACCTGCTGGCGGGTGCGCTTGCGCGCGAGGTGCCGCAGCTCAGCAAGGACGGCGTGCGCCTGTTCTTCGTGGGCGAGCGTGCGGGCCTGTCCGAGAAGGTGCGCGCGGGCCTGGCCCAGGCCGAGGCCGCCACGGCCCACAACACGCGCCTGGTGCTCAACGTGTGCTTCAACTATGGCGGCCGCTGGGACATCGCGCAGGCGGCTGCATCGCTGGCCGCGCGCGGCGAGCCCATCACCGAGGCCAGCCTGCACACGGCCATGGGCCTGGCCCACGTGCCGGACCCCGACTTGCTGATCCGCACGGGCGGCGAGATGCGCATCAGCAACTTCCTGCTCTGGCAGGCGGCTTATTCCGAGCTGTACTTCAGCGACCGCCTCTGGCCTGATTTCGACGAGAAGGCGCTGGACGAGGCCATCGCAGCCTATGGCGCGCGCGAGCGTCGCTTCGGCAAGACCTCCGAGCAAGTCAAGATGGCACGGCCCGAACAACTGTCGGCCTGAAAGGCGCCCATGCTCAAACAGCGTGTCATTACCGCCGTCGCACTGCTGGCCATCCTGCTGCCTGCGCTGTTCTATCGTGAACCCTGGCCTTTCAATGTTGTTGTGCTGGTGCTGATGGCTGCAGGCGCATGGGAGTGGGGGCGACTCAACGGCTTTGCCTTCGGTCCCTCGGTACTGCTGGGGGCCATGTGCCTGGGGCTGTGCGGCCTGTCGTGGGCGCTGGGTTGCCTGGATCACCCCTTGCCCTGGGTGTGGGCCGTCGGTGGCGGCCTGTGGGTACTGGGTGGCGCGGGGCTGCTGCGTGCCGGCGTGGCCGGCTGGCCCCGTATTCCTGAGGCGGTGCGCGTGATCGGCGGGCTGCTTGCCCTGTGGCTGGCCTGGGTTGCGGTGGTGCAGGCGCGTGCGCAGGGCATCAACTTCCTGCTGTCGGTGCTGCTGCTGGTTTGGGTGGCCGACATCTCCGCCTACTTCGCAGGCCGGGCTTTCGGACTGCGATTCACCAAGGCCAAGCTGGCGCCTTCCATCAGCCCCGGCAAGAGCTGGGAGGGGGTGTGGGGCGGCATGGCCGGCGTGATCGTGATGGCACTCGCATGGGTCCTCGCGGATGGCGCGCTGCAGCCAGCCGTGCCCAGCTTCTATTCGCGCCTGGCGGCGCAGGGGTGGTGGCTGCTGCTGCTGGGCGTGCTCTTCATGGCCGCCATGAGCGTGGTGGGAGACCTGGTGGAGTCACTGGTCAAGCGCAGCGTGGGCGTGAAGGACAGCAGCGGCCTGCTGCCCGGCCACGGCGGCGTGCTCGACCGCGTGGACGCGCTGCTGCCTACCTTGCCGCTGGCCATGATGCTTTCCAACTTTGTGCACGCATGAAACAACGTCTCACAGTCCTGGGCTCCACGGGCTCCATCGGCACCAGCACCCTGGATGTGGTGCGGCGCCACCCCGGGCGCTTCGAGGTGTTCGCCCTGAGCGCGGCAACCCAGGTGGACCTGATGCTGGCCCAGTGCGCGGAATTCCAGCCACGCTATGCGGTCATGGCGAGCGGCGCCCATGCTGCGGCCCTGGCCGACAGGATCCGGGCGAATGGGCTCTCCACCGAGGTTTTGCAAGCGCAAGATGCTCTTGAAACCATAGCGGCACACGAGGAAGTCGATGCCGTGATGGGCGCCATCGTCGGCGCCGCGGGCCTGGGGCCCTGCCTTGCGGCGGCGCGCGCGGGCAAGCGCCTGCTGCTGGCCAACAAGGAGGCGCTGGTGGTGGGCGGCGGATTGTTCATGCGCACGGTGCAGGCGGGCGGCTGCACGCTGCTGCCCATAGACAGCGAACATTCGGCCATCTTCCAGTGCTTGCCCGAGGACCGCTCCACTTGGTCGCAGCGCGTGGACAGCATCCTGCTCACGGCATCGGGCGGGCCCTTCCGCCAGCGCGATCCGGCCACGCTGTCGGCCATCACGCCCGAGCAGGCCTGCGCGCACCCCAACTTCGCCATGGGGCGCAAGATATCGGTCGACTCGGCCACGATGATGAACAAGGCGCTGGAGGTGATCGAGGCGCGCTGGCTGTTCGACATGGCGCCCGAGCAGATCAAGGTCGTGATCCATCCGCAGCAGATCATCCATTCGATGGTGCAGTTCAGGGATGCCTCGATCCTCGCGCAACTCGGCACGCCCGACATGCGCGTGCCCATCGCCTGCGGCCTCGCATGGCCCGAGCGTATCGAGAGCGGCGCGGCCGTGCTCGACTTCGCCAAGCTCTCGGCACTCGCGTTCGAAGAGGCAGACGCACACCGCTTCCCCGGATTGCACCTGTCGTGGCAGGCACTGCGTGCGGCCGAGGGGACGACGGCCGTGCTCAACGCGGCCAACGAGGTGGCCGTGGACGCCTTCCTGTCGCGGCGCCTGCGCTTCGACCGCATCCATTCCGTGAACCTAGCGACGCTCGAGCGCGTGGCGCCCGCCAAACCCTCGAACCTCGAGGACCTGCTGGCCCTCGATGCCGAGGCCCGCGGTGCGGCTCGGGCGGCCGTGGCCCGCATGGCGGCCTGATACGCCCTGACCCTGACATAGGAGGCCGGATATGCTCACCGTGATCGCTTTCATCGTGGCGCTCGGCGTGCTGATCGCCGTGCACGAGTACGGCCACTACCGCGTTGCCGTGGCCTGCGGGGTCAAAGTGCTGCGTTTTTCTGTGGGCTTTGGCAAGCCGCTGCTGCGCTGGCAGCGCGAGGGCTCGCCCACCGAGTTCGTGCTGGGCGCGTTTCCATTGGGCGGTTATGTCCGTATGCTCGACGAACGCGAGGCGCCGGTCGAGGCGCAAGAGCGCCACCTGGCCTTCAACACCCAGCCTTTGCGCTCGCGCGCGGCCATCGTTGCGGCGGGGCCTGTGGCCAATCTGCTGCTCGCAGTGCTGCTCTACGCGGTCGTCAACTGGAGCGGTGTGGAGGAGCCCAAGGCCTATCTCGCGAGCCCCGCGGCGGGCTCCATCGCGCACCAGGCCGGCATCCGGGGCGGTGAATTCGTGCACAGCGCGGCCATCGGCGCCCAGGACCCCGAGCCCGTGCGCTCTTTCGAGGACCTGCGCTGGACCCTGGCCCGTGCTGCGCTGGATGGCGAGAACGTGCGCCTTGAACTGGAGCCCGTGCCCGGCGCGCCGCACCGCCAGGTGGTGCTGGAGACGGCGCGCATCGATGCGAGCGAGGCCGATGCGCAGTTGCTGCGCAAGATCGGCATCCAGGGCCCCTGGACCCGCCCCGTGCTCGGCGAAGTGATGGCAGGCGGGGCTGCCCAGCGCGCAGGGCTGCGCGAGGGCGATCTCGTGCTCAAGGTCGGTAGCGTGGATGTGGTGGATGGCGCGCAATTGCGCGAGCTGATCCGTGCATCGGTCCAGGGGGGGCAGGGCGTTGCCCAGCCCTGGCGCATCGAGCGCGCGGGCCAGGCGCTCACCATCGAGGTTACGCCCGAGGTGCGCCAGGAGCCTTCGGTGGGAGCGGTGGGGCGCGTGGGCGCCTACGT
>JASLFM010000379.1 GCA_030150585.1 Acidovorax sp. | reverse complement strand
CGATCTGTACCGCATCAACCAGACCACGATCGAGGGCAAATGCCCGGATTTGCTGCAGAACCTGCTGGAAGTGCGCGGCATCGGCCTGCTGGATATCCGCGCCATCTTTGGCGAGACCGCCGTGCGCCGCAAGATGCGGCTCAAGCTCATCGTGCACCTGGTGCGCAAAGAGACGATGGAGCGCGATTACGAGCGCCTGCCCTCTGCCCCGCTGACGCAGGATGTGCTGGGCATTCCGGTGATGAAGGTGGTGATCCAGGTGGTGGCCGGCCGCAATATCGCCGTGCTGGTGGAGGCGGCCGTGCGCAACACCATTTTGCAGCTGCGCGGCATTGACACCTACCAGGAGTTTGTGGACCGGCACCGCAAGGCGATGGCCAGCGGGCGCGAGCTGTAATGCGGCTTTTGCCTGGAGAGCCGGAGGCGGTTGATTAAAAAAGAGAGCTGCTGGCGCTTGCTATATATAGGTTTCAAATGGTTTTGTATTTGAAAACAAATCACAGCAAGCGCAAGCAGCTATTCTTTTTGATAAAGCCTCCCGCATTGGCCAGCGCGGGCATGGCTCCCGCCCCGCGCTATACCAGCCGCAAATCCTTCATCGTGGCTTGCGGAAACACCTGCTGCACCTGCGCGGGCGCCAGGCCATACATGCGTGCAAACAGGCCGCCCAGCACGCTGCGGTAGTCGTTGAGCACCGGGTAATCGCGGTTCTGGAACAGGTTCGCTTCGCTCACCTCCATCTGCTCGCCCACCACCCGGCCGCCCGCTTGCGCCGACAGGCCCCCGCCCAGCAGCCAGTATGCGGTGCCGTGGCCGTGGTCGGTGCCCTTGTTGCCGTTTTCGCGGAAGGTGCGGCCAAACTCGCTGATCACCGCCACCACGGTGTGGCGCCAGGGCTCGGGGCCCATCTCCTGCGCGAAAGCGGCCAGGCCGCGGCCCAGGTCGTCCAGCCGGTTGGCCAGGTTGCCGCTGGCGCCGCCCTGGTTCACATGCGTGTCCCAGCCGCCCACGTCGACAAAGCCCAGGTCGAACTGCTCGCGCATCAAGGTGGCCATGCGTTGCGCCACCAGGCTGAAGCCCTTGGCGCTGATGGCGTCGCGCCCGGCCTTGTCCATCTCCTCTTGCATGCCGCGCAGCACCGCTGCGCGCACGGCAAAGCCTGCGTTCACGGCGGGCGCCAGCGGTGTGCCGGCATACATGGCGGCAATGGCGCGGCTGCGGTTGGCATCGACACCGCCTTTGCCGACATCTGCCAGGGCTGTATTGGCGATGCGTGCTGGCCCGCGCATGCACAGCGGCAGCTGGGCGGTGAATGCCATGGGCGCCATGCCGCTGCGCCCCTGCAGCAGCTGGGCCAGGCGGTTCATGAAGCCGGTGCGAAAGCTTTGGTGGGCGCCCAGCGGCTGGCCCAGCTCGATGGAATCCTGGGTTTCGAAATGGCTGCGTGAGAGGTCATCGGTGCCCGCAAACGGCACAAAGCACGCCTGCTTGTTTTGGAACAGCGGCAGGATGCTGCCTTCCATGGCCGGGTGCAGGCCCCAGTGCGCATCCAGCGGCAAGGCGCCATTGGTTTCGCCCGGGCGCGCGATGGCGATGCTGGGGCGCGCGGCGTAGTAGAAATCGCTGTGCGTGGGCACCAGCAGGCTGTTGCTGTCGTAGGCGCCGCGCAGGAACACGAGCAGAAAGCGCGGCGTGTCGCTGCGCGGTGCGGCGGCGCGCGCACGCGCCAGGCTGAACGCAAGCGGCAGGCTGGCTGCGGCGGTGAGAAAGTGGCGTCTTTGCACGGTGCACCTCGTTAGCGAACCATCATTTCAGGGGCGGAGAGAAAGTAGGTGTTCCAGTCCGGCACATTGCGCGCCTGGGCAAGCGCGGCGCGTGTGGTCGCGCTCCACTGGGCCACGCGGGCCTGGGCCGTGGTCCGTTGCGCTAGGTCGGGGTAGGGCGGCTGCTCAAGCGGCGCCTGGGGGTCGGCGCGGAAAAGCACGGCGCCGCGGGTGGCAATCTGCCGCGCCACATCAAAGCGCGCCGCCATCTGGCCGGAACTGGCCCAGTCCGACTGCGACAGGGGGTAGCCGTCTGGCGTTTCGTGGCCGTAGATGGGCTGGCCCAGGCGGTTGATCCAGCCGATCACCGGGCGGACATCGCTGGCCACGCGCGCGTCATAGCCCAGGCGCACGGCGCCCAGCACATAGTGCATCGGGTCCTTGAAGCGCTGGCCTTGCTGCGCCAGCGCTTGCGGGTCGGTCAGCAGGCTGCGCAAGGTGGTGGCGATATCGCCATGGCTGCGGGCAAAAGCGGCGGCCGTGCGCTGCACCAGCGCGGGCGGCGGGTTGTCGCTGATGAAGAACACCGCCAGCTTGCGCGCGATGAACTGCGCCGTGGCGGGCGATGCCACGATGCGGTCCAGCGCCTCATCGACCGCCGCGAGGCCTTTGGCGCGCAGCGGCTGCCCCAGGAAGACCTGCGGTGCATCGTCGTGCCGGCTGGGGTTGAACTCGAAAAAACCCTGGCGACGGTATTCGGCCTGCAGCGCGGGCGCCAACCGGGGCGGCGGCGCATCGGCATCACGCGTGGTGAAGCCCACGCCCGTCAGCACATGGGCCATG
>JASLFM010000346.1 GCA_030150585.1 Acidovorax sp. | reverse complement strand
CTCAGCGGTGTGGCATCGAGGTCGGAGCAAATGCGCTGGAACTGCTCCACCGTGAAGTCGAACGGCGCGCCGCTAGTGAGGTCGGTGGCCGTGATCATCAGCTCAGGCGCACCGGGGCGCCGCCGCACATCGGCAAAGGTTCGTCCCTGAAAGAGCTCATCAAAGCGTTGCGCCAGGATCTGGCTGCGCCCATACCACGGCGACGTGAGCCAGTACAGGCGCTGCGGCCACAGGGCCTCGCGGATCAGCCGGTCCTCGAAGGGCGTCAGCAGGAAGTCGGGCTCGAAGCGGTCGAACGTCGCGTCGCCGAAAGCTGCAAAGTGCGCCGCTAGGATGCTGCCTCCCGACACACCGCTGATCATCGCGGTGTGGTCGAGCAAGGTGGTTGGCTGGCCGTCCAGCGTGAACGTGGCGGCCTTCAGTTCACGCAGCACGCCCAGGCCGAAGGCGGCTGCGCGTGCGCCACCACCGGACAGCGTGACCGCCATCATCACCGGCTGGCTCGCAGGCGGCGGCAGCGGCCGCGATCCGGCCTCGCTGGACGCGCCTGAGGCGGTGCTCGACAGCGGCGGGTTGATCCACGGTCGGTAGCTGGAACAACCTGCCAGCAATGCCAGGGCTAGCACGCCAACCCCAGCCAGACACCTCCGCCATCCGCCCATGTCGCCCCCGCCGCATTCAGACCTCACGGCCACCGTCATCACCGGCTTCAGCGCGGCCGGAGGGGCGGGAAGGCGAGCCGCTACCGGTGCCATCAGGGCCGCTCCTGCGGCTGCCATGCCGCCAGCGCGAGCTGCATCTGCGTGTAGGCGCCCAGGGTTTGGGCCTGCTGGTCGAGCTGCTGCCGAGCCGCCGTCAGGCGTTGCTGGCGCACGGCCAGCAACGCGGCGGCGGGCTCCAGGCCCAGCGCTTCTCGGCGGCTGGTGTAGCGCAGGGCCAGGTCAGCCGCCTGCAGCGCAGCCTGGGCCTGCTGCCAGGCCTGCCACTGCGCCTGCCAGCCGCGCAGCGCGGACTCGCCTTCGGCCAGCGCCGCCAGCACCGTCTTCTCGAACTGCGCCCACGCGCGCTCATTGCCGGCCTGCACGGCAGCGGTCCGGGCGGCGCGGCGGCCGCTGTCCAGCCAGTCCCACTGCAATATCGGGCCGGCGGCATAGCGCAGGGAATTGGACTGGCCGAGGTTGCCCGCGGCCTGCTGCAGACCCAAGGTGGCGGCCAGCGACAAGCGGGGCAGGTGTGCGCGCTCAGCCAGCACCTGCTGGCCGAGGCCGGCGCGCAATAGTGCGTCGGCGCGGGCCACGTCGGGCCGGCGGGCCAGCAGGTCGGCTGGGACTGTCAGGGTGGCGTCGTCCGGCACGGCAGGCAGCACCGCCGCGATGTGCAACGCCCGCATGGCGGCACCGGGCCGGGCGGGCGACTCGCCCACCAGCACGGCCAGCGCGGCCCACTCGACCGACGCCTGGACGCTCCAGACCGCCTGGGCGGTGCGGCGCTGGGCCAGCTCTTCGGCGGCGGCGTCGGCCTCGCGCGGGTCAGCTAGGCCGGCGCGAGCGCGGGCCTGCAACTGGGTCAGGCGGCGCTCGGCCACGGCCTGCTGCTCGACCGCCAGCAAGGCCGCCTGCTGCGCATGGCGCAGCGCCACGTAGCGGGTCACCACCTCGGCGTGCACCAGGGCCTGCGCACCGCGGGCGTCGGCAGCCGCGGCATCCACGTCGCGCTCGGCCGCCGCTTGCGCGGTGCCTGTGCGGCCGAACAGGTCGATCTCCCAGCTCATGACCTGGCCCAGGGTAACCAGGCGCTGCTCTGGCGGGCGGGGCAGGCCCTGGCGATAGGGGTCGACCTCGGTCAGGGCCGGCCGAGTGGCCTGGGCCTGCACACCCAGGCTGCCTTGCGGGCGAGCCTCAGACTGCACGGCGCCGGCGCGTGCGCGAGCTTCGCGTACGGTAGCCAGTGCGACCTGCAGATCCAGGTTGCGGCCTTCAGCCTGGGCGACCAGCGCATCAAGCATGGGGTCGCGCAGGTCACGCCACCAGGGCCGGCCAGAGGCATCGGGCGTGACGGTCCGCCCCGCGGCGGCGGGAAGTGCACCGTCGTGGCGGACCTGCAGCGTGGGCAGTTGCGGTCCCGGCGCGACGGCGGCGCAGCCGCCCAAGGCCAGGGCGAGTACGAGGGCGCAAAGCGAGAAGGCGCGGCGTTGAAGACTTGCTTTCATGATGAGGCGTCGTATTCAGGCTGTGGCGCGGCCAGGGGCGGGCACGCGGTAGGCCACGGCGTAAAGGGCGGGAATGAGGCCGAGAGTGATCAGCGTGCCGAGCGCCAGGCCACCCATCATCACGACTGCCAGGCTGGTCCAGACCGCACCGCCGAAGAGGTAGAGCGGCACCAGGCCCAGGATGCAGACCATCTTGGTCATGACGATGGGGCGCAAGCGCTTGGCGGCAGCGTCCTCGATGGCGTCGAGCGCCGGCATGCCGCTGACGCGGGCCTCGTCGATGGCGTCCAGCAGGAGCACCGCGTTGTTCACGATGATGCCGGCCAGAGCCAGCAGGCCCAGCGTGCCGACGAAGGTCAACGTCGTGCCAGTGAGCTTGAGCGCCAGGGCCGAGCCGATGCTGACGAAGGGAATGCTGGCCAGCACGATGAGGCTCTTGCGCAGGCTTTCGAACTGCCAGACGAACAGCAGGAACATCGCCAGCACGCAAGCGGGCAGCAGCGCCGAGATCGCGCCGTTGGCACTGGCGCTCTCCTCTATCTCGCCCCCGAGTGCGATGCGCACCCGGCCGCCCTGCTGCAGCGCGCTGGTCTCCGTAGCAACGGCAGCTGTCAGGGTTTGGGCAGTCCAGCGGGCGTGTTTGGCGGTGATGGTCACGGTGCGCTCCTGGTTGAAGCGCTGCAGCACCGAGGGCTGGGCGGCCAGCTGGATGTCGGCCACCTGGCCCAGGGGTACCGTGCCGCGCCCG
>JASLFM010000339.1 GCA_030150585.1 Acidovorax sp. | reverse complement strand
CCGAGGTGGTGCAGGAGCGCCAGCGCATTGCGCGCGATCTGCACGACCACCTGGGGCCGCAACTGGTCGGCGCCATGGAAATGCTCGATGCCGAGGCGCCCGCGCAGCGCGAGGCGCGCCGCATGATAGAGCAGTGCCTGCTTGATCTGCGCCTGGCGGTGGACTCTATGGGCGCAGCCGAAGGATCTCTGATCGACCGGCTGGCGCGGTTGCGCCACCGCATGCTGCCCGCGCTGCAGCGGAACGGCATGGGCATGGACTGGAATATCGACTGCCCCGAGGGCGTGCAGCCACCCCAGGGCGACGCGGCCTTGCACCTGGGCGCCATTGCGCAGGAGGCCCTGAGCAACGTGCTGCAGCACGCGCAGGCCACGCGCGTGGCGGTGCGGCTGGAGTGCGGGGCGCTGGGCTGGTGCCTGGAGGTGCGGGACAACGGCATAGGCATTGTCCAGGGGGACGGCAGCCACGCCACCGCGCAGGGGCTGGGTCTGCACGGCATGCACCTGCGCGCGCAGCAGGCGGGCGGGCTGCTCAGCGTGATCCGCCCCTCCGACGGCGGCACCTGCATCCGCGTGCTGGTGCCGCATGCCGGGCCGCTGCCGCAGGGCGGGCCGTCGCCACGCGAAGTGCGCTCGTAGCCGTGGCCGGGAGGGCCGCCCCCTGGCATTTGACGCTCCACGGGTTTCATGGCTAACTCCGCCGCTTCACGTCCACGAAGAGAGTCCACTATGTCCCTCCATGCTTGGCTGGCCTTTGTCGGCGCCAGCATCGTCATGCTGCTGATCCCGGGCCCGACCATCCTCCTGGTGATCGGTGATTCGCTGGCCAACCGGGGCCGCTCGGCCTGGAGCACGGTCGCGGGCGTGGCGATGGGCGATACGACCGCGATGGCGGTCTCGCTCGCTGGTGCGGGCGCCTTGCTGGCCGCGTCGGCCGCGGCGTTCACGGTGCTCAAGCTCGTCGGCGGCTCGTACCTCGTGTACCTGGGCGTCAAGTCTATTCTGGGTGCCCGCCGCCTGCGCGACGGCGCCCCCGAGGCCATCCTCCCGATGCAGCACCGGCCCGCGCACCGACGCTTCCTGTCCGCATGGGCGGTCACGGCGCTGAACCCCAAGAGCATCATCTTCTTCGTCGCCTTCGTGCCGCAGTTCATGTCGGCCGAGCAGACCTTCCTCTCGCAAAGCGCGATCCTGTTGCCGACTTTCGTGTGCCTCGCCGCCGCCAATGCGTCGATGTACGCGCTGGCCGCCCGGTTGCTCGCCAAGCGCCTGACCGGCGTGGCGGCGCAGCGCCGCTTCGGCTATACAGGCGGCGCGGTGATGGTGGGCGCGGGCACGCTCACGCTGGGCATGCAGTCAGCCTAGCCACCACGCTCCACCACGCGCTGCGCAAGGCTGCGCACCGTGAGGGGCGCACACCCTTCGGCATGGTTGCTGATGGTGACGAACGCGTTCTGCCCTGCGCCCGTGATGCCTGCAATCGTGCGGGCCAGCACGGCATGCACCTCGGGGGCAGGGTGGTGGATGCGGTCATAGGGCGCGTAGAGCTTCTCGGCATCCTCGTAGCCGTAGGCGCCGTGCACGGAGTTCAGGTTCCAGCGGCACACCAGCGGGCCGGGCCACAGCGCGCGCAGCAAGGGCAACTGGCCCTCGAGCGGCGGCATCTTGGCATGCAGGCCCAGGCAGTAGGTGGCGCCCGTCTCGCGCAGCACGCGGGCCAGGTCGGGGCCGATCCATTCGGGGTCGCGTACCTCCACGGCCAGCACTCCGTCGGGTGCCGTGGGCGCCAACGGGGGCTGGGCCCCCAGCAGGGCGCGCAGCCGCTGCAGTTGCAGGGGCAGCCGGTCGAGCATGTGAAAAGGCAGGGGGCTGAGCTGGAACACGAGCGCACCGAGCTTGTGGCCCAGCCCTTCGAGCGCGGGCTGCACGAATTCCTGCAGCGCCAGCGCCGGGTCGAGAAAGGCCGGGTTGGGTTCGCGGCCCCGGCCGTCCTCGGCGCGCACAAGGGCGTCGGTCACGAGGCTGGGGGCCTTGACCACGAAGCGGAAGTCGTCGGGCACCTGGGCCGCATAGCGCGCGTATTGGCTGGCGGTGAGCGGGCGGTAGAAGCTGCGGTCGATGCTCACGGCGCGCATCAGCGGGTGCTGTGCATAGACCGCGAGGCCGTGCTTGGACAACTGGGCCTCGGAGTACTCGGCGTCCCATACCAGTTCCTTCCAGCCCGGATAGGTCCACGACGACGTGCCCAGCCGCAGCCGCTGCGGCAGCCGCCGCGCGAGTGCGCGCAAGGCATCGTCGTGGGGGGCTGCTGCAACAACCATGCTGCGCTTACGGGGCGCGGGCGGAGCGTCGGCACCGGAGGTGGGGGGCGAGGGCGGCGGCGCAGGCGGCGCGTCGCCGAACAAGTCATCCTGCATGGCGAAATGGTAGCCATTTCGGGTATGGCAAACTCGCGCGCTTCGCGTTTTGGAACCCTCACCGGCAGCACATGCAGCAGATCATTCGGCAACTGGCCGCAGAAATCAAAGTGGGAGAGCAGCAGGTGCGCGCCGCCGTCGAGCTGCTCGATGGCGGGGCCACGGTGCCCTTCATCGCACGCTACCGCAAGGAGGTCACGGGTGGCCTCGACGACGTGCAACTGCGCGAACTCGAGGCGCGCCTGTCCTACCTGCGCGAGCTCGAGGACCGCCGCGCGGCCGTGCTCAAGGCCATCGACGAGCAGGGCAAGCTGACCGACGCGCTGCGCGCCGCCATTGCCGCCGCGCCGACCAAGCAGGAGCTGGAGGACATCTACCTGCCCTTCAAGCAAAAGCGCCGCACCAAGGGCCAGATCGCCAAGGAGTTCGGCATCGAGCCGCTGGCCGATAAGCTGTTCGCCGACCCCACGCTGGATCCCGCCATCGAGGCGCAGGCCTTCACCCGCCCCCCCGAGGTGCTGGACGACGGCAAGCCCGGTGCCGATTTCTCCACCGTGCCCGCCGTGCTCGATGGCGTGCGCGACATCCTCTCCGAGCGCTGGGCCGAAGACGCGGCCCTGGTGCAGTCGCTGCGCGAGTGGCTCTGGGCCGAGGGCCTGCTGCGCAGCAAGAAGGTGGACGGCAAGGACGAGGCCCAGGCCGACGTGGCCAAGTTCCGCGATTATTTCGACTACGACGAGCCCATCGGGCGCGTGCCCTCGCACCGCGCGCTGGCCGTGTTCCGGGGCCGGGCGCTGGAAATCCTCGAGGCCAAGCTCGTGCTGCCCGTGGAGCCTGAGCCCGGCAAGCCCAGCATCGCCGAGGGCAAGATCGCGCTGCACCTGGGCTGGAGCCACCAGGGGCGCAAGGCCGACGACCTGATCCGCAAGTGCGTGGCCTGGACCTGGCGCGTGAAGCTCTCCCTTTCGACCGAGCGCGACCTGTTCTCGCGTCTGCGCGAAGACGCGGAGAAGGTGGCCATCAAGGTGTTTGGCGACAACCTGCGCGACCTGCTGCTGGCTGCTCCCGCGGGTCCGCGCACGGTGATGGGCCTGGACCCCGGAATCCGCACCGGCGTGAAGGTGGCCGTGGTGGACAGCACGGGCAAGCTCGTGGACACGGCCACCGTGTTCCCGCACGAGCCGCGCCGCGATTGGGAAGGCTCGCTGCACACGCTGGCCAAGCTGGTCGAGAAGCACGGCGTGAACCTCATCGCCATCGGCAATGGCACGGCCAGCCGCGAGACCGACAAGCTGGCGGCAGATTTGATCAAGCTCGCGGCCAAGGCGGACAAGACCATCGAGAAGGTGGTGGTCAGCGAGGCGGGTGCTTCGGTCTACTCGGCCAGCGAGTACGCGAGCCAGGAAATGCCGGACGTGGATGTGAGTCTGCGCGGTGCGGCCAGCATCGCGCGGCGCCTGCAGGACCCGCTGGCCGAGCTCGTGAAGATCGACCCCAAGAGCATCGGCGTGGGCCAGTACCAGCACGACGTGAACCAGAGCGAACTCGCGCGCACGCTCGACGCCGTGGTGGAGGACTGTGTGAACTCCGTGGGCGTGGACCTCAACACCGCCAGCGTGCCGTTGCTGTCGCGCGTGTCGGGCTTGTCGGGCAGCGTGGCCAAGGCCGTGGTGCGCTGGCGCGAGGCCCACGGCGCGTTCCAAAACCGCAAGCAGCTCATGGAGGTGAGCGGCCTGGGCGCCAAGACCTTCGAGCAGAGCGCGGGCTTTCTGCGCATCCGGGGCG
>JASLFM010000318.1 GCA_030150585.1 Acidovorax sp. | reverse complement strand
TAGGGGCGGTCGCCCTTGGGCACCACGGCCTCCTCGGGCACCACGCGCGCGTCGGCGCGCTCGCCGAACACGGCCGTCACGCGCGCGAACATGCCGGGGCGCAGCTGCAGGCGGCGGTTGTCGATGCAGGCGCGCACGGCGATCGAGCGGCCGTCTGCGTCGAGCTGCGGGTTGATGGCCTGCACCACGGCCTCGTAGCGCACGCCGGGCAGCGCGTCGATCTCCACGCGGGCCACCTGGCCGGGGCGCAGCTTGTGCTGGAAACGCTCGGGCAGTCGGAAGTCCACGTAGACGGCATCCAAGTCTTCGATGTTGACGATGTCGGCGCCGTCCTTGAGGTAGTCACCCACGGCCACGTTGCGGATGCCCGCGATGCCGTCGAACGGCGCGACGATGGTGTGCCGCGCGGCCGTGGCCTGCGCAAGCGCGAGCTTGGCCTGGGCCACCTGCAGGTTCGCAGCGCTCTCGTCCAGCGAGCGCTGGCTGATGAAGCCCTGCGCCACCAGCTCCTGGTTGCGCTTGTGGTTGGCATGGGCGATGGACAGCTCGGCCTCGCCCTGCTGCACCTGCGCGCGCGGCAACTGGTCGTCCAGGCGCGCGAGCACCTGGCCGCGGCGCACGCGCTGGCCGTCCTTGAAGTTGAGCTCGGTCACCCGCCCGCCCACCTCGGGGCGCAACACCACGCTCTGGCGCGAGCGCAGGCTGCCCACGGCCTCGGCGTCGTCGCTCAGAGCCATCTGGCGCACCGGGGCCACTTCCACGGTCACGGGCCGTGCCGGGCCGGTGCCCGCCCGCATGGCGCTGGCGGCGGCCAGCGGCCCCTGCGCGGACGGGGCCGCTGCCGGCTCCTTGGCGGCGGAGGGAGAAGGCCGCTGCAGCCACCAGGCCGCGCCGGACGCGACCGCGATACCCAGGACCGCGACAGCGGTATACGTTGCTTTGGACGCCATGAACGAGAGAAGTGCAGTTACAAGCGGATGCAACCTGCCAATGTAGCAGCGCATGCTCCGCGCTGCAGGCACCAGCCCCAGGGTCTGCGGGGTGGCGATCCCCAGCTTTACCCAGGCTTTACAAATAGCCACCACGAGGGCGGCCGCGCGTATCAACGGCCCAGGGCCTTCTCCACGCCCTTGTTGGCGAGTGCGTCGGCCCGCTCATTGCCGGGGTCGCCCGCATGCCCCTTGACCCATCGCCATTCGATGCGGTGCCCCCCGTGGGTCACGAGGTCGTCGAGCCGCTGCCACAACTCCACGTTCTTGACGGGCTGCTTGGAGGCCGTGCGCCAGCCCTTGGCCTTCCAGCCGTGGATCCATTCGGTGATGCCCTTGCGCACGTACTCGCTGTCCAGGTACAGCGTCACGGCGCAGGGGCGCTTGAGCGCAGCGAGCGCCTCGATGACGGCCTGCAGCTCCATGCGGTTGTTGGTGGTTCCCAACTCCCCGCCGAACAGCTCCTTCTCCACCGTGCCCGCACGCAGCAGCACGCCCCAGCCGCCGGGGCCGGGATTGCCCTTGCAGGCACCGTCCGTATAAATCTCGATCTGGTTCAAACTCAATTCATCCTTGTCAATGTTCGGAGCGGTGCACGGACATCCGCACCGCATCCCGGTTCGCCACGGGCAGAGAGGCTGCCGCGCGCTGGCGCGCGGTGCGCCAGGCGGGCTCGAGCAGGCGCATGCCGTGCACACGCTTGACCGCCACCACGAAGTAGGCGGCCCCGAGTATCGGCCACCAGCGGGCCCCCAGCGCGTCAGCCCAGCGAAATCGCTCCAGCCACTGGCTGGTGCGCACGGCGGGACGGTAGCAACCGAAATTCGCGGTCTCGACCTCGAAGTTCAGTAGTCGCAGCCAGTCGCGCAGCCGCCAGTAGCCGATGAACTCGCCCGTGTCGGGCAGGTAAAGCTGTCCCCGCCCCAAGCGCTGATAGAGCCGCGCGCGGCGCTGGCGGAGCCCCCAGAAGCTGGTGGCGTTGAACCCGCTGATCACCACGCGCCCCTCGGGCACCAGCACGCGCGCCACCTCGCGCAGCGCGGCATGCGGATCGCAGCTCAGCTCCAACGTGTGCGGCAGTAGCACGAGGTCGAGGCTGTTCTCGGGAAACGGCAGCGCCACGGGCTCCGTCCACAGCGCGGGGCGTGGCAGGGGCAACGCCGGCGATCCGGCGAGCGCACGGAATCCGCCATCAAGTGCCAGCCACTGGTGCGGGATGCGGTTGGCGCGCAGCCCTTGCAGCCACGGCATGCCCAGCTGCAAGGCGTGGTAGCCGAACAGGTCCGCCACCGCCTCGTCGTAGCGCTCCTGCTCCCAGCCCAGCAGGTAGCGGCCCGGCGGGGATTCGAACCAATGGTGCAAATCTATAATTTCGTCGCTCATGTACTTGCTGCCACTGCCCGCCTTTGCCGACAACTACATCTGGATGCTCCACGACACGCGCCATGCCGTCGTGGTGGACCCAGGAGATGCCGCGCCCGTGCTGCAGGCCCTGCGAGACAACGGGCTGGAGCTGCAGGCCATTCTAGTCACGCACCACCATGCCGATCATGTCGGCGGCGTGGCGCAGCTGCGCGAGGCCACGGGGGCCCAGGTGTTCGGCCCGGCGCGCGAGCGCATCCCGGAGCCGTTCACGCGGCTGGGCCAGGGCCAGACCATCGAAGCGCTGGGCCTGGTTTGGCAAGTGCTCGACGTGCCCGGCCACACGGCGGGGCACATCGCCTACTATTGCGCCGACTTGGATGGCGCGCCCTTGCTCTTTTGCGGCGACACGCTGTTCTCGGGTGGCTGTGGCCGCCTTTTTGAGGGCACGCCGGCGCAGATGCAAGCCTCGCTCGACCAGTTCGCGGCCCTTCCAGGCAATACGCGGGTGTGCTGCACCCA
>JASLFM010000312.1 GCA_030150585.1 Acidovorax sp. | reverse complement strand
GGAGCGCGGCCTGCAGGTCCCGGTGCCCGAGGGCGTGTGGGCCGTGCCAGGGCACGGCACCGAGGGCGAGGTGCAGGCCCGCAGCTACCTTGTCGGCAGCCTGCGCTGGATGGAGGCGCTGGGCGTGGCCCTGGGGCCGCTCGCGGAGCGCGCGGCGGCGCTGCAGGCGCAGGGTGCCACGGTATCGGCCGTGGCCGAGCGCATCACCGACGGCCTGGCGGCACGTGCGCTCATGGCTTTTGGCGACGAGCCCAAGCCCGGCGCGCGCGAAGCCCTGGCGCAACTGCGCGCGCGCGGTGTGCGCACTGTCATGATCTCGGGCGACAACCGGGGCGCGGCCCATGCGATGGCGCGGCGCCTGGGGCTCGATCCCGATGCGGGCGAGGTCCTGGCCGAGGTGCTGCCGGGCGACAAGGCGGCCGCCGTGATGGCCCTCAAGGAAGGGGGCCATGAGCGCCGCCGGGCTGCCCCAATGCGCGAAGGCTTCCTCGGGGGGCAGCGACCCAGCGCAGCGGTGGAGCGTGGGGGCCGCAGTATCGTGGCGATGGTGGGGGATGGCGTGAACGACGCACCGGCCCTGGCCGCCGCCGACGTGGGCCTGGCCATGGGCAACGGCACCGATGTGGCCATGCACGCGGCCGGCGTGACGCTGATGCGCGGGGACCCGATGCTCGTGCCCGCGGCCTTCGACATTTCGCACCGCACGGTCGCCAAGATCCGGCAGAACCTGTTCTGGGCCTTCGCTTACAACGTCGCGGGCATTCCGCTGGCGGCGCTGGGCTACCTGAGCCCCGTGGTGGCGGGCGCGGCCATGGCCCTGAGTTCGGTCAGCGTGATGACCAATGCCTTGTTACTCAAAAGATGGCGCATGTGACAAATACGTACCCACATGCACGGCAGCTCTGGCACACTGCAACGTTTCGTTGCATATTGACCGGGCCCCCGACTGGAGGGGCGGAATAGACCGTTACCGAGGGGAAGACGAACCATGAATGTTTTTGCGCTCATGCGGCAATTCACCATCCGTCTGCGCATGCTGGGGGCGATTGCCGTCGTCCTGGGCCTGCTGGGCCTGCTGGGCAGTGCGGGCATGCTGGGCATGCTCCGCATCCACGGCATGAGCGAGGACTTCATGGCGCATTCCTTCGCCAAGACCGGCCATCTGGCCGATCTGCGCGGTGCCATGGGCGCCATCCGCCAGCACGAGAAAGACATGATCATCCAGTACGAGAAGCCCGAGGCCGTGAAGCAGGCCCATGGCCAATGGCTGGAAAGCCTGGAGCGGGCCAAGAAGGTGGCAGGGCGCTTCCTCGAAGGGGATGAGGATGCCGAAAACGCCATCGTGCGCGACATCGTGAAGCGCCTGGACAGCTACCGCGACCAGTTCGCCCACGTGGCGCGCCAGCTCGAAGCCGGCGGCTACGATACGGCCACCATCGCCAACCGCATGAGCGGCAAGGCGGTGGCCGAGTTCGGCGAGGCCGACAAGCTCATGGGCCAGCTCGACGCGAGCCTGCGCAAGGACGTGGAGCAGACCGTGCAGCAGCAGCGCGACGTGTCGAGCCAGACCAAGTGGCTGTTCGTGCTCGCCGTGGTGATCACCGTGGTGGTGGTGGTGCCGCTCACGCTGCTGAACATGCAGTCGATCTGCCGCCCGCTCGAGCGCGCGCGCCAGATCGCACAGGCCATCGCGGGTGGCGATCTGTCGCAGCGCATCGAGGCCCAGGGCCGCGACGAGGTGGCCGATCTGCAGCGCGCGCTGGCCGACATGCAGCAGGGCCTGGGCGCCATCGTGGCCCAGGTGCGCGACGCGAGCGGCAACATCGCCACGGCGAGCCAGGAAATCGCCACGGGTAACCAGGACCTGTCCTCGCGCACCGAGCAGACGGCCAGCAACGCCCAGGAGGCCGTGGCCTCGCTCGCGCAGCTCACGGCCACGGTGCAGCAGACGGCCTCGTCCTCGCAGATGGCCAACCAGCTCGCGGCCTCGGCCTCGGGCGAGGCCACGCGCGGCGGCAGCGTCGTGCAGCAGGCCGTGGCGAGCATGCACGAGATTTCGGCTTCGAGCCGCAAGATCGGCGACATCATCGGCCTGATCGACTCGATCGCCTTCCAGACCAACATCCTGGCCCTGAACGCGGCCGTGGAGGCCGCGCGCGCGGGCGAGCAGGGCCGGGGCTTTGCCGTGGTGGCGGGTGAGGTGCGCAGCTTGGCGCAGCGCAGCGCCGCGGCGGCCAGCGAGATCAAGGGCCTCATCGGCAACAGCGTGGCGGCCGTGGACGGCGGCGTGCGCCATGTGGAGGACGCGGGTGGTGCGATGAAGGAGATCGTCGCGAGCGTGCAGCGCGTGGGCGACATCATTGGCGAGATCAGCGCCGCGGCGTCCGAGCAGTCCTCGGGCATCGGCCAGGTCAACCAGTCCGTGGGCGAGATCGACCGCATGACCCAGCAGAACGCGGCGCTCGTGGAACAGTCGGCCGCGGCGGCCGAGTCGCTGCGCGAGCAGGCGGCGCGCCTGTCGCAGCTGGTGAGCCAGTTCCGCCTCAGCGACAGCGTGGTGGTTTCTGCTGCCCGCGCAGAGGCCCCGGCGCGCGCGCTGGCGGTCAAGCCTTCGGCGCCGCGCCTGGCGGGCTGACGGCCTCGCTGCGGGGCCGCCTCAGCCGTCGCGGCCCGCGACGAGAACGGCGTTGGTGCCGCCGAAGGCGAACGAGTTCGAGAGCGCATAGCGCAGGCCTGGCACCTCGCGCGCCGCGCCCCGCACCAGGTCCAGCGCCAGCCCGTCGGCAAAGGCCGGGTCCACCGTGTCGAGGTGGGCTGTGGGCGGCAGGCGCCGCTGCGCGAGCGCGCGCAGCGTGGCCACGAGTTCCACCGCGCCGCCACCGCCCAGCAGGTGGCCGTGGATGGCCTTGGTGGAGCTGACGGGCACGCCATTGCCGAAGACTTCCGCCACCGATTGCGCCTCGGCCTGGTCGCCCGCGAGCGTGGCCGTGCCGTGGGCGTTGATGTAGCCGATGTCGGCGGGCGCGAGCCCCGCGTCGCGCAGCGCGGCGCGCAGCGCGCGCACCTGGCCCGGCGCATGCGGGTTGGTGATGTGCATGCCGTCGCAGTTGGTCGCGTACCCGGCCAGGAACAGCGGCGAGCGCGCGCCGCGCGCCTGCGCATGGGCTTCGGTTTCGAGCACCAGCGCCGCGGCGCCCTCGCCGAGCGCGAAGCCCGCGCGGTCGGCCGAGAACGGGCGGCAGGCGCGGTACGCCTCGGCCTCGGTGCGCACCGGGGCCAGCACGCGCATGGCGTCCCAGCCGGTCATCACGCCGGGGACGAGCATGGCCTCGTGGCCGCCCGCGATGGCCACGTCGATCCAGCCCGCGCGCAGCGCGCGCAAGGCCTCGCCGATGGCCACGGCCGACGAGGCGCAGGCGCAGGCATAGGTGAGTGCCGCGCCACGCGCGCCGAAGCGCAGCGCGAGTTCGGCGGCCGCCGCGTTGGGCATGGTGGTGGGCACCGTGGTGGGGCGCATGCGGCGGTGATCGGCGTAGAGCGCGCGGCACGTGGCTTCGAAGGTGCCTGCACCTGCCATGCCGCTGCCCCAGAAGACGCCGATGCGCTCGGGGTCGGCCTCCAGCGCGGCGGACCGCACGGCAGATTCGGCCGCCGCGAGTGCCATGGCCGTGCCCCGGTCCATGGGCAGGCGCGAGGGCGCGCGCTGTGCCGCCTCGTCGAACGTGCAGGTGGCCACGGCGAGCTGCGTCGTGGGCAGGCCCGGCACGGCCACCGCGTGGGCCCGCACGGCCGAGCGGGCGCCGAACAAATGATCGTCGAAATCCGCGATGTCCTGGCCCAGCGGCGTGACGAAGCCGTAGCCCGCCACGCGCACGGCTGCGCTCATGGGTTGGCCCCGGGCGATCCGGGTGTTGTGGCGGCCTTGGCGACGATCTGTCCCTCGATCACCTCGCAGATGTGGGCGAGCGTGATGCCGCTCTGGCGCGGATCGAGCAGCTCCTCGGGGATGCGCAGGCCGTAGGCGTCTTCGGCGTTGAAGATGAAGTCCATGAGCGAGAGCGAGTCGAGGCCGAGCTCTTCGAGCGTGACGTCGGGGCGCAGCTTCTCGGGTTCGAGGTGGAATTTCTGCTCCAGCAGGCCCGTCAGGGTGGTGTAGATATCGTTGTTCATGTCAGACCTCCGAAGGGGCTGAGGGGGAGGGGGCCGCCGGTGCCACGAAGGCCACGGTCTCGCGCGCGACCTGCAGGCGGTCGTTGTCGATCGACACCATGTGGTAGCTGTTGTCGACGATGAGCGTGCG
>JASLFM010000311.1 GCA_030150585.1 Acidovorax sp. | reverse complement strand
CGCCGGCCGCGGCCAGGGCGGCGGCGATCAGGGTCAGGCGGATTTTCATGGTGCGGTCTCCACACATCGAAGTGACGATGGGGCCACTGTAGAAACCGCTGTCCTTCAGCCAGCTTTCGCTGCAGCGCAGCATTTTTAGGGGTTTACCCTGAAATCACTCCCCTTGCAGCCAAAATGGCCTTGAAGGCAAGCGGGTCGCGCGCGGGCAGCTATCAAAGCAGGAGCTTCACCTTTCTAGAATCGAGGCCACCATGAAACTCCTGCTGATCGAGGACAACGAGCAGCTGGCCCACTGGCTGGCCCAGCTGCTGCGCGAGCAGGATTTCGTGGTGGACCATGTGGCCGACGGTGAGGCCGCCGACCGGCTGCTGCAGCAAGGCCGCTACGACGTGGTGCTGCTGGACCTGAACCTGCCGCGCCTGTCGGGCAAGGGCGTGCTGCGCCGCATCCGCGAGCGGCAGGACGATGTGGCCGTGATCGTGCTCACCGCAACGGCCTCGCTGGACCAGAAGGTGCTGTGCCTGGAGATCGGCGCGGACGACTACCTCGTCAAGCCCATCGAGGTGCGCGAACTCGTCGCACGCATCCAGGCGCTGGTGCGCCGCCAGAGGCCCGGCAAGGCCAACGACATCGTTTGCGGCGACCTGCGCTACGACCTGCGCACCCGGCAGTTCACGCTCGCGGGCGCCGAGCTCACGCTGCCGCCGCGCGAGCGGTCGCTGCTGGAAGCGCTGGTGCTGCACGCGGGCACGGCCGTGTCCAAGCAAGCGCTGGTCGACAGCCTGTTCAGCCTCGACGAGGAGGCCAGTGCCGACGCCATCGACCTCTACGTGCACCGCCTGCGCAAGAAGCTGGAGGCGAGCAGCGCCACCATCATCACGCTGCGCGGCGTGGGCTTCCTGCTGCGCACGCGCGAGGAGGGCTGACACCATGGGCGCGAGCCTGCGCCTGCGGCTGGCCCTGTGGCTGCTGCTGCCGCTGTCGGTCTTCGTGGCGCTGTGCGCGTGGTTGAGCTGGCGCAACGCCGCCGCCGTGGCCGACTACGTGCAGGACCACGACCTGCTGGCCTCGGCCAAGGTGCTGTCCGACCGGCTGATCTGGGACGAGGGCGACGTGCAGGCCAGCGTGCCCCCTTCGGCGCTGAGCCTGTTCGCCTCGCCCGAGCACGACCGCGTGTACCTCAGCGTGACGGACGCGGCCGGCGATCTGCTGGCCGGCACGGCCGGCTTCCCGCTGCCCGCCGAGCGCCGCCCGCAGGGCACGGACCGCGCGCAGTGGTACGACGCGCGTTTCCAGGGCCAGGCGCTGCGCGCCGTGGTGGTCACGCGCTCCATGTACGACGTGGACGGCGCGCGCGAATTCACCATCGCCGTGGGCAAGACCACGGGCAGCCGCGACCGCATGCTCGCGCGGCTGTGGCGGCCCACGGTGGAGTACCTCCTCGCCGCGCTCGCGCTCACCGTGGCCCTGAGCGCCATCGCGCTCACGCTGGAGCTGCGGCCTGTGGTGCGCCTGGGCCGCCAGCTCGCGCAGCGCGATCCGCTGCACCTGGACCTGTGGGTGGATGCGCGTGCCCTGCACACCGAGCTGCGGCCCGTGGCCGACACCATCAACCGCTCCACGCAGATGCTCGCGGCGCACTCCGAGGCGCAGCGCCGCTTCATCGCCGATGCCGCACACCAGCTGCGCACGCCGCTGGCGCTGCAGGCCTCGCAGATCGAGTACGCGCGCCGCAATTCGCCAGACCCGCTGTGGGCCGCGCTGCAGGCGAGCAACCGGAGCCTCGTCCAGGTCACCAACCAGCTGCTGCTGCTCGCCCAGGCCGAGCACGGCGATGCGCAGACGCGGCACGAAACCGTGGACCTTGCCGCCGTGGCGCTGCGCTGCGTGGAGCAGCTCGCCGCGCTGGCCGACCGCCGCCGCATCGACCTCGGCATGTCGGCCCTGCCTGCGGCGGGCGAAGCGCTCGTGCGGGCCCAGCCTGCGCTGCTCGACGCGCTGGCGGCCAACCTGCTCGACAACGCGCTGCGCTACACGCAGGAGGGCGGCCGTGTCACCGTGGGCGTGCAGCGCGTCCCTGGCGTGCGCGGCGATGCGCCGCAGGGGTGGGAATTGTCCGTGGCCGACAACGGCCCCGGCATTCCCGCCGAGGCGCGCGAGCGTGTGTTCGAGCGTTTCTACCGCGTGGCGCCCCACGCCGCCGAGGGCACGGGGCTGGGCCTGGCCATCGTGCGCGAGGCGGCCCGCGCCTTCGGCGCGGGCGTGGAGCTGGGCCCCAACCCGCAGGAGGCGCACGGGCTGCTCGTCACCGTGCGCTTCCCCTCCGTCTATACGGATTCGCCTTCAACCGTATAACGTCGTTGGCTCGCCGGGGGCGCCTAGCCTTGCCGTGCTACAGCACTGTCTGCGGCTTCCCGCCTAGTTATCCGGCTGAATGCAAATCCGTAGCCGCCCTGTCCAGGCCCTGCTGCACCTCGACCCGGTTGCGGCCCGCGGCCTTGGCACGGTAGAGCAGGGTGTCGGCGCGCTGGTACAGGGTGTCGAGGGTGTCGTCCCCATCGGCCTGGGCCACGCCCACGCTCACCGTGAGCCATGCCGCCGTGGGCGATGCGGCATGCGCGATGCCCTGCGCGCGCAGCGCGTCGCACAGCTGCCACAGCCGCGCGCCGAGCGACACGGCATCTTCGCCATAGGCGAACAGCGCGAACTCCTCGCCCCCCATGCGCACGGCCAGGTCCAGCGGCCGCCGAGCCTGCTGGCCGATGAGGCCCGCGACCTGGCGCAGCACCTCGTCGCCCGCCTGGTGGCCGTAGTGGTCGTTGTAGGCCTTGAAATGGTCCACGTCGATGAGCGCGAGCGCCAGCGGCACGCCCGCGCGCCGCGCCTGCTGCAGGCCCGTGGGGCCGCGGTCGCTGAAGGTGCGGCGGTTGGCCAGGCCCGTCTGGGGGTCGTGGCCCGCGTCCCAATCGAGCAGGCGGCGCATGAGGTACTGCTCGCGCGTCGAATGCTCGCGCAGGTAGCCGTTCACGGCCGACAACCCGAGCGCCAGCAGCATCAGCACGACCTGCATGCCGTGCTCGCCCAGGTGCTCGGGCCGCAGCATGGCCATGCCCAGCGCCAGGTGCAGCACCCACATGCACAGGGCCACGGCCAGCTCCTCGTAGAAAGTGAGCCCCGTGGGGTAGAACACCACCATCACGAGCAGCAGGCTCGCGCCGGTCGCATGGGGCAGGCCCAGCTCCCGGAACACGTTGTTGACCACGAAGATGTGGAGGCCGTAGGCCATCATCAGGAACAGCACCAGCGGCAACCAGCGCCGCTCCACACGCCGTGCGGCCACGGCCCAGGTCCCCAGCGCCAGCAGCACCACGGCAGCCCAGCGCGGCGCGAGAATGCCGCGGTAGAACAACGCCTCCTGCGGCGTGCCCTGCACCAGCCGCAGGCGCGGCAGGTCGAGCGCCGCAAACGCAAGCAGAACGGCCAGGGCCAGCACCATGCAGCCCACGAGGTTGCGGTGCTGCGACTGGCGCAGGAAGGCGACGAACTCCCCCTCCAGCGCGGGCGCGAAGCGCAGTGTGCGAAACCGCCCTTCGAGCTCATGGCGGCACAGGGCGGCGGAGCCATCCAACGGCGGCACGGCGTTGGCAGGGGGCATGGGCATACGGCTGGAGGCGGTCGGTGGCGGCCAGGCCATTGTGCCCGAGCCTGTCCAGTACCCGGCGCGCCACCCGGGCATGCGCGCCGTGCCACACTACTGTATGTCTCAACAGGAATGGGCCGCCCAGGCCCTGCAGTCGTTCGATGCGGTGGTACAGGCCACCGAGGGGTTTCGCAGCCGCGCGGGCCAGCGGCGCATGGCCGAACAGGTGGCGCATACCTTCAGCCACGCGCAGCTCGGCAAGGTGGAAGAGGGCGAGGCGGAGCCCGAGCGCTCCATCGCGGTCGTGCAGGCGGGCACGGGCGTGGGCAAGTCGCTGGCCTACAGCGTGCCGGCCATTGCCATGGCGCTGGCGCGCGGCACGCGCGTGCTCATCTCCACGGCCACGGTGGCGCTGCAGGAGCAGCTCGTGAACAAGGACCTGCCCGCGCTCGCCGCGAAGATGGAGCAGCCCTTCCGGTTCGCGCTGGCCAAGGGGCGCGGGCGCTACGTGTGCAAGCTCAAGCTCGAGCGCCTGGCCGGCACGGGGGAGGCGCACGACCCCGCCGACGATGACCTGTTCCCCGAGGAAGAGGCCGCAGCACGTGCCGCCCGACCGCGCCAGGAGACCGAGGCGCGCATGCAGTTCTACAAGAGCATGGCCGATGCCCTCGCCACCGCCGTGTGGGACGGCGACCGCGACAGCCTGGCCACGCCGCCCGAGCCCGAGGCCTGGAGCCCCGTGGCGGCCGAAGCCAGCTCCTGCACGGGCAAGCACTGCCCGGCCTTCAGCCAGTGCACCTACTACGACCGGCGCAAGGCGCTGGTGGCCGCGCAGGTGATCGTGGCCAACCACGACCTGCTGCTGTCCTCCATCGGCGCGCGGCTGCTGCCCGAGCTGGACAACTGCCTGCTCGTGCTCGACGAGGCGCACCACCTGCCCGCGACGGCACTCGACCAGTTCGCCTGCGAAATGGACCTCTCGCGCCTGACCTGGATCGACCGCCTGGCCAGCCGCGCGCTGCGCGTGGGCACCCTGGTCGAGGTGGAGGAGGTGGCCGACATTCCCAACCACGCCGCCCGCCTGCGCACCCAGATGCAGGACCTCGCGCGGCTGGTGATGGACCAGTGGGGCGAGCAGCTCAAGGGCCAGAAGGACGCCTGGGGCCCTGCGCGCGTGCGCGTGCCGCGCGGGGTGCTGCCCGAGGCGCTCGTGGAGCCGCTGTCGCAGGCCGCGCACCACGCCGAGGGCTTTCTCGACGCGCTGCGCGCCATCTCCAAGGCGCTGCGCGCCGAGATCCGCGACAAGCCCGACGAGGCGCGCCGCCTGTCCACGCTGTACGCGCAGATCGGCGCACTCGCGCCGCGCCTGGAAGCCGTGCACGCCACGGCCCAATTGCTGCTGCAGGACGCGCCCGAGGGCGCCGCCCCCGTCGCCAAATGGTTCACGCTGGAGGTGGACGGCGACTTCGTCGTCGTCAAGGCCCACGCCAGCCCCGTGCTGCCCGGCAGCACGCTGCGCCACCACCTCTGGTCGGCCGTGCGCGGTGCGGTGCTCACTTCGGCCACGCTCACGAGCTGCGGGCAGTTCGACTTCTTCCTGCGCGAGGCCGGCCTGCACGGCGACCCCGCCGTGACCACGCTGGAAGTGCCCAGCCCCTTCGACTACGCGCGCCAGGGCACGCTGATCGCGGCCGAGACGCGCGCCGACCCGCGCGAGGCCCGCGCCTTCACGGCCGATATGGTCGATGCGCTGCTGACCGACCTGGCCCGCGTGCAGGCCGGCGCCCTGGTGCTGTTCACCTCGCGCGAACAGATGCGCCAGGCCGTGGATGCACTGCCCACCGCCATGCGCGGCGTGGTGCTGGTGCAGACCGCGCTGCCGCGCACCCAGCTGCTGGCACGCCACCGCGAGCGCGTGGGGCTGGGCGAGCCCTCCATCATCTTCGGCATGCAGTCCTTCGGCGAGGGGCTGGACCTGCCGGGCGCGCTGTGCGAGTCGCTGTTCATCACCAAGCTGCCCTTCGCCCCGCCCGACGACCCCGTGGGCGAATCGCGCGCCGAGTGGCTGCGCGGCGCGGGACGCGACCCGTTCAGCGAACTCGTGGTGCCCGCCACCGCCATCCGCCTCGCGCAGTGGGTGGGCCGCGCCATCCGCACCGAGGAGGACCACGCCCACGTCTACTGCTACGACAAGCGCCTGGTGCGCACCAGCTACGGCCAGCGGCTGCTCAATGGCCTGCCGCCGTTCGCGCTGCAGCGGCGACAATCGGCGGGATGACCGACCACACCGCTCCCGCCTGTCCGCAATGCGGCCTGGAGAACACCTACCCCGACGGCCTCCACTACATCTGCCCCGACTGCGCTTTCGAATGGCCGATGCAGGCCGAGGCCGTTGATGCCGATGCCCCGGAGGGCGACGACACCGTGCGCGATGCCAACGGCAACCCGCTGGCCGATGGCGATGCCGTGATCCTCGTAAAAGACCTCAAGGTCAAGGGCTCGTCCACCGTGCTCAAGAAGGGCAGCAAGATCAAGGGCATCCGCCTGGTGGACGGTGCCGACGGCCACAACGTGGACTGCAAGACCGAGCTGGGCAGCATGCTGCTCAAGTCGGAGTTCCTGAAGAAGGCCTGAGCGCGTGCCCACCCCCATCGCCGTCATCGACTTCGAGACCACGGGCATGACCCCGGCCCAGGGCGCGCGCGCCACCGAGGTGGCCATCGTGCTGATCGAAGGCGAACGCGTGGTGGACCGCTTTGCCAGCCTCATGAAGACCGGCGTGTGGATACCGCCCTTCATCACCCAGCTCACGGGCATCACCAACGCCATGGTGAACGCGGCCCCCGCCGCCGAGGACGTGATGCGCGAGGCCGCACGCTTCGTGGGCAATGCGCCCATGGTGGCGCACAACGCGGCGTTCGACAGCAAGTTCTGGCAATCCGAGCTGCAGCATGCCGGGTTGGAGGCCACCCAGCCCTTCGCCTGCACGGTGCTGCTCTCGCGCCGCGTCTACCCCGACGCGCCCAGCCACAAATTGGGCAACCTCATCGACCACCTGGGCCTGCCGCGCGCGGGCCGTGCCCACCGTGCGCTGGCCGATGCCGAGATGGCCGCCGCACTGCTCGCGCGCATGCAGCGCGACCTGAGCCTGCGCTTCGGCATGGCCTGGCCCGAGCATGCGCTGCTCATGGAGCTGCAACGCTGCGCGCGCCAGTCCATGGGCCGGCTGCTGCAGCGCCACGTGCAAGCCGAAGTGCCGGGATTGGCCCCGCGCGCGGCTGTGCCAGGCCGCATGGAAACCGCATGAGCGCACTCACCGTGCTCGGCCGGGTGCAGGCGGTGTTGCGTGGCGCGGCCGTTGCGTATGCGCGGCCCGATGGCCGGCCCGGCGGGCTGAGTGCCATTGCCAAGCAGCCCGTGGTGGGGCCAGTGCGGGTCGACGCTGACGGCCTTGAGGGCGATCAACAAGGCGACCGTCGCGTGCACGGCGGCCCCGACAAGGCCGTGCACCAGTACGCGCTGGAACACTACGCCGCCTGGCGCGCAGAACTGGGCGCGCTGCCCGTGCTCGAAGCACCCGGCGCCTTCGGCGAGAACCTGGCCAGCACTGGCGTGACTGAAGCGACGCTCTGCTGGGGCGATCGCGTGCGCATCGGCAGCGTGCTGCTTGAAGTGGCGCAAAGCCGCCAGCCCTGCTGGAAGCTGAACCTGCGCTTCGGTCACGAGGATATGGCGCGGCGCCTGCAGGACACGGGCCGCACCGGCTGGTACTGGCGCGTGCTGGAGCCTGGCCAGCTGCAGGCAGGCGAGGCGATCCACCTGGTGGAGCGCCCACACCCCTCGTGGACGCTGGAGCGCGTGGTGGACTTGCTGTACCACCGCCCCCTGGACCGGGACGCGCTGCAGGGGCTGGCCCGGCTGCACCTGCCGCCGTCGTGGCAACGCATCGTGCAGGGGCGGCTGGCGCGCGGACAGGTGGAGGACTGGTCCAAGCGTATGCAAGGCTAACCCCCCACGCTATGCGCCTTCGCATGGCTGAGGTTTTCCCTACGCCGCATGGGACGACGGTTAAGGCCCAATAGTCACCAAGGGCGGTACACCCAGCCACGGAGACCTCTCCATGCACATTCCCCGAATCTTGATCTCTCTTGCCCTGCTGCTGAGCAGCGTCCTGGCAATGGCCACCCAGCCCCAGACCGTGTCGTTCAAGGCCGGGACGCTGATCGAGGCCGACACCAGCGTCACGGGCGCACTCACCTTGCCGGTCGGCAACGAAAGTGCAAGGTTGCCCGCGGTGGTCGTTATCCACAGCGCAGGGGGCTATGAAGACCCGACACGCCAGCCGTACGTGCAGGCGCTGAACACGGCAGGCTTCGCCACCCTGGAGTTGAACCTCTTTTCGCGCGGAAACCGCCCCAAGAGTTCACGCATGAACCTGCCGCACACTTTCGGCGCCTTGGCCTACCTCGCCCGGCACCCGCGCATCGACCCCGGGCGCATCGGCATCCTGGGCTTCTCGCACGGGGGGCTGCTGGCGCTTTTCTCGACTTCGAGAGAGCTGAACCAAGCGTACACGGGTGGCCAGCAGAAGTTTGCGGCACATCTTGCGCTTTACCCGGTGTGTTGGGCGCATCTGGCGTCCATTGAGGGCCGCAATGCCGTGTACCCGAAAAGCGTATACAGCGCGCTGACCGGCGCTCCTGTACATATTCTGGCGGCCGAGAAAGATGCCTACGACGCCCCCGACACCTGCCAAAAATTCATCGCCGCGTTGCCGCCCGAAGCCCGTGATACGGTGGGGCTGACGGTCTACGCCAATGCAACCCACGGCTGGGATACCACCGAGGACAGGAACTACCACGATCCGGCCGCAGGCCAGGGGCGCGGAGCGCATGTACAACACCTGCGGCACGCCACGGTTGCCACGCAATCCCTGGACTTCACACAGCACTTCTTCGCCGCCAAGCTCTCCGCCCCCTAAGTCCCCCGTGGCGCCCCGGGGCTTGGCCAAGAGGCAGCCCCCATGCTAGGATGGCTGCATGCAACGCAGCATGCTCCTATCCACCCTATCGCTAGGCCTAGTGCCTGGCCGGGGTTTGCCTGCGTTCGCCGCTCTCGCCGCCTGATTTCCAGGCCGCACCCAACACCCCCCTGACCCCGGCCCACGAACCAGCCTTCACCTTCGCGTGAAGGGCTGCAGGGGGTGGCGCATTCCGTTCACCTGAAGATTCGTGGAGCCCCTCATGATTGCCCAACCCTCTCGCAAGTACCAAGCCTTCGCCCCCATCGCCATCGCCGACCGCACCTGGCCTTCCAACACCATCGCGCGCGCGCCCGTCTGGCTTTCCACCGACCTGCGCGATGGCAACCAGGCCCTGTTCGAGCCCATGAACGGCGAGCGCAAGATGAAGCTCTTCCAGGAGCTGGTGCGCATCGGCTTCAAGGAGATCGAGGTGGGCTTTCCCGCCGCCTCGCAGACCGACTACGACTTCGTGCGCCGCCTCATCGACGAGGATTTGATCCCCGACGACGTGACCCTCATGGTCATGACCCGGTCGCGCAGCGACCTGATCGAGCGCACCGTGCAGGCCGTG
>JASLFM010000309.1 GCA_030150585.1 Acidovorax sp. | reverse complement strand
TGGTTCCAGCAGGCCATCGACAGCGGCCTGGGCGAGAAGTACCACCCCGTCATCAGCCGGCTGATCTCAGGCCAGGCCTGAAACGCACAGGAGGAGACATGCGAACCATCACCCGACGGCTGGCGCTGCACGCCGCCCTGGCAGCCACCCTTGCGCCCGGCCTGGCACAGGCCCAGGACACCGCCTTCCCCACCGACAACGTCCGCCTGGTCGTGCCCTACGCGGCCGGCGGCGCCACCGACATCGTGGCCCGCGCCGTGGCCGACAAGCTGGCCCCGCGCTGGGGCAAGGCGGTCGTGATCGACAACAAGCCAGGCGCCGGAACGACGCTGGCCGCCGCGCAGGTCGCGCGCGGCCCGGGGGACGGCCACCTGCTCTACATGACCACTTCAGCGCACACCATCAGCGCCAACCTGTACAAGAAGCTCGACTACGACCCGCTGGCGAGCTTCGCGCCGCTCACGCTGGTGGCCAAGGTGCCGCTGGTGTTCGTCGTGCGGCCCGACCTCCACGTCAAGACGCTGGGCGAGTTCACGAACTACGTGCGCGCCAACCCGGACAAGGCCGCCTATGCCTCCCCCGGCAACGGCACGGCTCAGCACCTCACGGGCGAGATGTTCAACGCCGCGATGAAGACGCGCATGGTGCACGTGCCTTACAAGGGCGACGCGCCGGCCATCACGAACCTGATGGGCGGCTCGGTGGACGCGATGTTCGCCACCCTCACCGTGGTGCTCCCGCACATCGCCTCGGGCAAGCTCCAGGCCATCGCGCTCGCGAACGGCCGCCGCGTGGAGAAGGTGCCCGACATCCCCACCTTCGCCGAGGCCGGGCTCAAGAACTTCGAGGCGGCCACCTGGTTCGGCGTGCTGGCCCCCGCATCGCTGCCCAAGGGCCTGCGCGAGCGCATCAGCCAGGACATCCGCGCGGTGGTGGACCAGCCGGACCTCAAGGCCAAGCTGGTCCAGCTCGGTGGCGAGGTCGTCTCCAGCACGACCGCGGATTTCGAGTCCTTCATGCAGGCCGAATCGCGCAAGTGGAAAGAGGTCGTGAAGCTCTCTGGCGCGGTCATCGACTAGCTGACATTGCGTTCATTGAAAACTCTTTGGTCGGCTTAGGGAAGGTCTGCACAAGTCGCCGCACGTTGTGCTTGGCATCGGCCTGAAGCACTGAGACGATACGGTCCATGAAGCAGCACAGCCTGGGCTTGGGCCAGACGGCCAAGCGAACGCGGCGCCGGGAGTTCCTGGAGGAGATGGAGAAGGTCGTGCCGTGGGCAGACTTGGTCGCCCTGGTGTCACCGTATCTGCCAGAAGGCAAACGTGGCCGCCCACCGTTCTCGCCGGAGACGATGCTTCGCATCCACTTCATGCAGCAGTGGTTTGCTCTGAGCGATCCGGCGATGGAGGAAGCGCTGCACGACATGCCGGTGTTCCGCGAGTTCGCGGGCCTTGAAGGCTGGGATGAGCGGCTGCCCGACGAGAGCACGATCCTGCGCTTTCGGCATGTGCGGGACAAGCACAAGCTGGCCGGCCAGATCCTGCAGACCGTCAACGACCTGCTCAGCGCCAAGGGCGTGATGCTCAAGAGCGGCACGGTGGTGGTGGACGCCACGCTGATCGCCGCGCCCAGCTCGACCAAGAACAGCAGTGGCGAGCGCGAGGTCTACGCCGACGCGGGCCATCAAGGCGCCGGTAAGCGGCCCGATGCCAGAAGCGACGTGGTCTGGCACATTGCCATGCGCCCCGGCAAACGCCGTCAGCTCGACCCTGACAAACCGATCGAGGCCCTGACCGAGCAACTGGAGCGTGTGAAGGCCGGCATTCGGGCGCGGGTCGAACACCCGTTCCGCGTTCCCAAGCGCCAGTTCGGTCACGTCAAAGTGCGCTACCGCGGGTTGGCCAAGAACACAGCGCGGCTGCACACACTGTTCGCACTGGCCAATCTGTGGCTGGTGCGGCGCAAACTGCTGGGGCCTTGGCATGAGTGCGCCCGTAGTGCGGCAAATGGGCCATGCAGACGGCCAAATCGGCACTGCGATGGCGTTTGCTGGAGTGAAGCCGGGGCCGGCTGCATCACCTTCCCATCAAGTCAGCCCAGTGTCATGCGAAAGCTGGCTTTGTGCAGACCTTCCTTAGGCATGAAAGGGGGGCAGTTGGCGACCGTCCTTCGCGGAGCACCTTTCTGACGGGGGGCAATCTCCCCCCTGCTCCCCTAGACGACCGTGACCAAGCGCGTCATACGGTTCTCCGGTAGCAACTTGCCGCGGCGCACGCTGGTTGCGGCATCGGCAAATCGCATCCGCGTTGGCCGTTGGCCGTTGGCAGGGTGATGACAATGGCAGCGATCCATGCCGTCCCGGAAGACCGGCAACATGCGGGCAGGTGCGATTTCAACAAATCAATGACGCCTGCTTGGAGGGCCATCGTATTCAGGGGAGCTTGTCTTTTCCTCAATGCGGTGCCCTCCAACCCAGCCGTCCCTGACCGCTTCCCCTGCCCGCCTGCCGCCCTTTGAGCTAGATCAAGCGCCGTCGTCACCGAATGCTGAAACTTCGGATATGGACGCCCCACCGCTTCCACCTGTTTTTCATGCCCGCGGCCTGGG
>JASLFM010000282.1 GCA_030150585.1 Acidovorax sp. | reverse complement strand
GGCACGCCCAACGTGGCCTACATCTCGCAGGTGCTCTACGTGGACGAGGACCACGTGGCGCTGTCGTTCCAGTTCTTCAACAAGACACGCGAGAACATCCTGGCCAACCCCTGGGCCAACGTGCTGGTGCTCGACCCGGTCACGGCGCGCTTCTACCGCCTGCACCTGCGCTACCTGCGCACCGAGACGGAGGGGGCGCTGTTCGAGCGCATGAAGGCCCAGCTCGCGGGCATCGCCTCGCTGTCGGGTATGGCAGAAGTCTTCCAGCTCAAGGGCTCGGACCTGTACGCCGTCGAGCGCGTCGAGGCGCTGCCGGGCGAGGGCCTCGCGCCCGCCGCGCCGCGCGCCGACCTGCTGGGCGCGGTGCGCCTGTGCAGCCAACGCCTGGCGCGCTGCACGGCATTGGGCGAGCTGCTGCAGGCCGTGCTCGCGGGCCTGCAGGAGCACCTGGGCGTGCAGCACGCCATGGTGCTCATGCTCGACGCGGCGGCAGGCCACCTCTACACCGTGGCGAGCCTGGGCTATGCGCGGTCGGGCGTGGGCTCGGAGATCAAGCTGGGCCAGGGCGTGATCGGCGTGGCCGCGCGCGAGGGCACGCCCGTGCGCATCAGCCACATGACCCATGCGGCCCTGTACAGCCACGTGGTGCGCAGCAGCCTGGAGGCCGACGGCGCTGCGGCCGGTCCCGAGATCCCGTACCCTGGCCTGGCCACGCCGCACAGCCAGCTGGCCGTTCCGCTCGTAAGCAGCGGGCGCGTGCTGGGCGTGCTGTTCGTCGAAAGCCCGCTGGACCTGCAGTTCCGCTACCCCGAGGAGGACGCGCTCACCGCGCTGGCCGGGCAACTGGCCGCGGCCATCGACCTGCTGCAGGCCGCAGCCGAGCCGACTGACGTTGCGCAGCCCGCCGCCACCGCGCCGCCCGCGAGCGGCCCCGTGCTGCGCGTGCGCCACTTCACGGCCAACGACAGCGTGTTCATCGGCGACGACTACCTCATCAAGGGCGTGGCGGGCGCGATCTTCGCCAAGCTGCTACGCGACCATGCCGCCACGGGGCGCGTGGACTTCACCAACCGCGAACTGCGCCTGGACCCGCGCATCCGCCTGCCCGACGTGGCCGACAACCTCGAAGCGCGGCTGCTGTTGCTGCAGCGGCGGCTGCAGGAAAGCCGCGCCAGCATCCGCATCGAGAAGACGGGGCGCGGGCGCTTCCGGCTCTGCCTGGGAGGTCCCGTGCGGCTCGACGAGGTACAGGGCTGAGGGGGCGGCCCGGCATCATCACTTCATGCGCCGGCGCATCAGTTCGATGTTGGCCCGCTGCGCGGGCGTGAAGGAGGCCAGGGCCGCGGCATGCGCCTTCTTGTCCGCGGCGGACTCCATCGCGAGGAACATGCCCGCATGCAATGCCGCGTAGGCGGCCTGCGCATACTCCAGGCTGGTGACCTTGTACCGCGCCAGGAGTGCGCGGCTGCGCGGGTCCGCATCGAGCTTGCGCGCGAGGTCCTCCACGGATTGGGCATCGGGCTCTTCGGAATCGTCGATCTGCGCAGTCGGCGGTGCGGCGGCTTGTATGGCTTCCATGCGGTCCAGCAACTGGGGGGTGAGCCGGAACTGCTCGGGCAGCGCCTGAGCCGCACCGGCGCCCGCCGCGCCCAGCGCCCAGGCGAATGCCGTGCAGCGCAGCATAGCGGCCGCTCTGCGCGTTAAACGGCTGCCACTCACAGCGCCAGCCCCAGGGCGCGCTCCAGCTTGGTCCACTCCGCCGGCGTAAGGTGCGGCCGCACGGCGTCCATCACGGCCGCAAAGGCGGGCGCAGGCGCATGGGCCCGCATGTCGGTCAGCACGGCCGCGCGCTCGGCGGGCGAGAGGAAGGGAATCATCCAGCGCATGACCAGCATCGTCTCCTGCGGGGGAATGGAGGCCACCAGTCCGTTGTGCAGGTCCACCAGTTCTGCATCGCTGTAGTGCGCCCAGAGCACGGCGTTGTGCTCGGTTTCCTCGACCTGCATGTGCTCGAAATTGTGGCCCACGAAAACGGCCAGCTCCGTGTACAGCGCATGGGCCAGCGCGCCGAGCTGGGCACTGCCGGCGGCCAGCAAGGCCGTGGCGCCGGCGGCCAGGCGGGTGATGTCGCGCTCGTGGTCCTCGTGCTCGTGCCCGATGCGCTGGCTGGTACCAGGGGCACGCGTCTCCATGGCGGTGTGCACGAAGCGGTTCTCGTGGCCCAGGTGGGAACGGCAGAATTCCAGCAGCTCCAGCACCTGGTGGCAGGTCTGCGCGCGCTCCAGGTCGTCTTCCACGTCCATGCGGCCCACGGCCAGCAGGGTGTCGGCCATGAAGGCGCGCAGCGCCTTGTGGATGCCTGCATACAGGTTCAGGCGGGGTTGGGCCGCTTGGGCGGCGGCGATTTCAGCTATCTCGCGGGGTTCGATGTGCATTCCAGTTTCCTCTCACGGTTCGCAGGCACCATGCCCGCGCAACCATGGAAGAAAGTCTAGGAACGAAGCCCGTTCGGCGCTGCTAAAAAATGCCTACGCAAAGCCTAAAGATTCCTTAATTGGCGCGGCTTTGCGCGCCATCGTGAATTAATTCACGGCCGCCTTGCGCAGCAGGTCCACGGCCTTCTCGGCGATCATCACCGTGGGCGCGTTGGTGTTGCCGCTCACGATGCGCGGCATGACGGATGCATCGACCACGCGCAGCCCGTGCAGGCCGTGCACGCGCAGTTCGGCGTCCACCACGTCCATGGCGCCGGGGCCCATGCGGCAACTGCCCACGGGGTGGTAGATGGTGTCGGCGTACTGGCGGATGAACTGCTCGATCTCGCCTTCCGTCTGCGCCTGGGCCATGGACTGGCTTTCTCGACCGCCGTACTGGGCCAGCGCGCTTTGCTGCAGGATGCGGCGCCCGATCTGGAAGCCCCGCACCATGCGCACCATATCCTGCGGGTCGGCCAGGAAGTTGGGGTCGACCAGCGGCAGCTGCAGCGGGTCGCGGCTGGCCAGGCGCACGCTGCCCCGGCTTCGGGGCTGCAGCAGGCACACGTGCAGCGAATAGCCGTGGCCGAACACGGTCTTGCGCCCATGGTCCACGAGCTTGCCGATCACGAAGTGCAGTTGCAGGTCGGGCGCGGCCTCGTCGGGGCGGCTCTTGAGAAAGCCCCCGGCTTCGGCGAAGTTGGTGGTGAGCGGGCCCGTGCGCTGGCGGCGCCACTCGCGAATGCCGCGCAGCACGTTGAGGCCGCCGCGCAGCGAGAGGCCGAACAGGTCGGTGAGCTGCGGGGCGTTGACCACCTGCACCACGTCCGGGTGGTCGTGCAGGT
>JASLFM010000232.1 GCA_030150585.1 Acidovorax sp. | reverse complement strand
AGCAGCAGCCTGCGACCGCGAAAGCGCTGGCGCGCGAGCGTGATGCCCACGAGCGCACCCAGCACCAGCGTGGCCAGCGTGACGGCGACCGACAGGCCCAGCGTCTGCAGCAGGCTTTGCAGGTAGCGGCCGTGCGTGAGCACGGCGAAGTAGGTGACCCAGCCCTTGCCGGCGGGCAGCGCGAGCAGCTGTGCCACGGGCAGCAGCCAGAACGCGGCGAAGAAGGCCGCCGCCGGCGCGGCGCAGGCCAGCAGCAGCGTGCGGGAGGGAGCGAAGCCGGAGCGCATGGCGGTGCTGGGTGCAGGGCAGCGGCCTGGGCGGCTTACTGCACGTCCTTCAGGTAGCGCTCGGAGAACGCCTTTTGCACCGCGGCCATCTTGGCGTAGTCCACCGTTTTGGCACGCGCGTACTCGCTCGCGGGCAGGAAGCGCGCCTGCACGTCCTTGGGCATGGCGCTGGCGCGCACGGGGCGCAGGTAGGCATTGGCCCAGAGCGCCTGGCCCTCGTCGGAGAGCACGAAGTCCAGCACCTTCTTGCCTTCGGCCGCGTGCGGCGCATTGGCCACCAGGCTCATCACGTAGGGCACGACCACGGTGCCCTCGGCGGGGATCACGAACTGCACGTTGGCCTGGTCCTTGTACTTGGCGCGGTAGGCGTTGAAGTCGTAGTCGAGCAGGATGGCGATCTCGCCCGAGAGCACGCGCGCGTACGAGGTCTGCTTGGGCACGATGGGCTCGTTCTTCTGCAGCGCCTTGAAGTAGTCGATGCCGGGGCCGAAGTTGTCCAGCGTGCCGCCGCGCGCCTGGTTCACGGCCACGGCGCCCACGTAGCCCACGAAGGCCGAGGCCGGGTCGAGGTAACCGATCAGGCCCTTGTAGTCGGGCTTGAGCAGGTCGGCCCAGGACTGGGGCACGGGCTTGCCCTTCAGGGCGTCAACATTGACCATGAAGCCCAGCGTGCCCGAGTGGATGGTGAACCAGTGGCCGGCCGGGTCCTTGAGGCCGTCGGGAATATCGGCCCAGGCGGCGGGCTTGTAGCTGCCGACCACGCCGTCCTTCTGCGCCTGGATGGCGAAGGTGACGCCGAGGTAGGTCACGTCGGCCACGGGGCGAGCCTTCTCGGCCACGAGCTGGGCGAGCGACTGGCCCGAGTTCTTGTTGTCGGGCGGCACGGTGATGCCGGTCTTGGCCTTGATGGCTTTGATCTGGCTGCCCCAATCGGCCCATTCGGGCGGGCAGTTGTAGCAGATGGCCGTCTGGGCCATGGCGGTGGCCGTGAGGCCGAAGGCGAGCGCTGTGGCGCGCAGGAACTGGGGAAGCAGGGAACGCATGGGACAAGCTCCGTGGGTTGAAGGGTGGGAGGGGGGAGGGGTCAGTTCAGACCTTGCGGGGCCTGGCTGCAGGATTCGCCCGCGCGCCAGGCGTGCGCGAGCGTGAGGCTGGCCTCGGGCGGCAGCGGTGCGCCGCTGGCCATGGCCTGCACGAGCAGCTCCACGCTCGCGCGGCCGATGCCGGCATTGGGCTGCGCCACCGTGCTGAGCTGGGGCGTGAGGTCTTCACCGAGCGCGATGCCGTCGAACCCCGTGACGCTGAGGTCGTGCGGCACGGACAGGCCCGCGAGGTGGGCGGCGCGGATGGCGCGGATGGCCAGCAGGTCGTTCGAGCACACGAGCGCCGTGGGGCGCGCGGGCCCGCGCAGCAGGGCGCTGATGGACTGAACGGCCGTCTCGACGAAGGGCACTTCGAGCACGGGGGCCCTGGAGCCATCGCCCAGGCCCGCCGCTTGCATGCCGTGCCGGAAGCCCCGGCAGCGCTGCTGGGCACGGTCCGAGGCGCTGAGCTGGCCGCTCACCATCGCGATGCGGCGGTGCCCCTGGGCCGCGAGGCGGGCGACGAGCTCGGCCAGTGCCTGCTCGCCGTCCACCGACACGCAGGGGTGCCCGGCATGGCGGTTGTAGACCAGCACGTAGGGCAGGCCGGTGCCGGCCAGGCGCCGCAGCGCCGTGGAGGTGCCGGGGTTGGAGACGGCCAGGATCATGCCGTCCACATTGCCCGCGAGCAGCAGGTGGGCCGCGCGCTCCTCCAGCTCCAGCCGGTAGTCCGTGGTGAAGGGCAGGATGGCGTAGCCGCCTGCTGCCGCCGCGCTGGCGATGCCTTCGAGGCATTCGGCGAACACGGGGTTGGTGAGCGTGGGCAGCACCACGCCGATCACGCGGCTGCGCTGGGTGCGCAGCGTGCGCGCACTGGCATTGGGCAGGTAGCCCAGCGCGCGGGCCACCTGTTCCACATGCTCGCGTGTGGCCGGCGTGACCTTGTCGGGCAGGTTGAAGACCCGCGACACGGTAGCGACCGAGACGCCCGCCTGGCGGGCGACGTCCTGGATGCTCATGGCGCTCCTCGATCAATGTAATCGTTTACATTGGACCGGAGCAGTATGACGCGCGTGTGACGCCACCATGCCCGGGGAAACCCGGGCATGGGCTGTGAAGGCAAGAGGGGAAGGCGGGCCCGCTGCTACGGGCCCGGGCTGTTCAGCGCGTGCCGCGCACGCGCAGCAGCTCGTCGAGGATCAGGCAGGCCGCACCCACAGTGATGGCCGAGTCCGCAAGGTTGAAAGCCGGGAAGTGCCAGCCAGCGGCATGGAAGTCGAGAAAATCCACCACGTAGCCGTGCTGGATGCGGTCCACGACGTTGCCCACCGCGCCACCCAGGATGCTGGCGAGCGAGAAGCAAAACAGCTTCTGCCCGGGGTGGGCGCGCAGCTGCCACACGATGAACAGCGCCGCCGCCACGCCGAAGGCGGTGAAGGCCCAGCGCTGCCAGCCGCCCGCGTCCGCCAGGAACGAGAACGCTGCGCCCGTGTTGTGCGCGCGCACGATGTTGAAGAAGCCGGTGATGGGCGTGGCGTCGCCCCACTGGTAGTGGCCCAGGATCAGCGACTTGGTCCACTGGTCGGCCACGAACAGCAGTGCGGCCCAGGCCAGCCAGAGCGCCAGGCTCTTGCCCTTCATCACGCGCAGGCCCGGTTCTCACCGGGGCCGAACAGGTTGCTCGTGCAGCGGCCACACAGCGTGGGGTGGGCGGCGTCGTGGCCCACGTCGGCGCGGTAGTGCCAGCAGCGTTCGCACTTGGCGTCCGAACTGGCCTTGGCGCTGATCTGGAGGGCGCTTCCAGCTACCAGTTCGATAGCGGATGTGATGAACACGAACTTCAGGTCGTCGCCCAGGCTGGCGAGCAGCGCGTGGTCTTCGGGCGGCACGGTGAGCGTGACATTGGCCTGCAGCGACGAGCCCACCTGGCCCGCTGCGCGCACGGCCTCGATCTCCTTGTTCACCGCGTCGCGGATCTCGCGCAGACGGGCCCACTTGGCGAGCAGGCCCTCGTCGTTGCCGGCGATCGTGCCGTAGGTCTCGAGGAAGATGGATTCCGACGTGCCGAACAGCTTCCATGCCTCTTCGGCCGTGAACGAGAGGAACGGCGCCATCCAGCGCAGCATGGCGTGGGTGATGTGCCAGAGCGCCGTCTGCGCGCTGCGGCGCGCGAGGCTCTTGGGCGCGGTGGTGTAGAGGCGGTCCTTGAGCACGTCGAGGTAGAAGCCGCCCAGGTCTTCCGAGCAGTAGAGCTGCAGCTTGGCCACCACGGGGTGGAATTCGTACACCTTGTAGTGCGCCAGGATGTCGGCCTGGAACTCGGCGGCGCGCGTGAGCGCCCAGCGGTCGATTTCGAGCAGCTGCTCGAACGGCACGGCGTCCTGGGCCGCGTCGAAGTCGCTCACGTTGGCGAGCAGGAAGCGCAGCGTGTTGCGGATGCGGCGGTAGGCGTCCACCACGCGCGCGAGGATCTTGTCGTCGCCCGCGATGTCGCCCGAGTAGTCGCTCGCGGCCACCCACAGGCGGATGATCTCGGCGCCGAGCTTCTTGTTGATCTCCTGCGGGTCGATGCCGTTGCCCAGCGACTTGCTCATCTTGCGGCCCTGGCTGTCCACGGTGAAGCCGTGGGTCAGCAAACCGCGATAGGGCGCGCGGCCTTCGAGGGCCGAGGCCAGCAGCAGCGAAGAGTGAAACCAGCCGCGGTGCTGGTCGTGGCCTTCGAGATACAGGTCGGCCTCGGGGCCCGTGTCGTGGTGCACGGTGGGGTGCGTGCCGCGCAGCACGTGGCTGAAAGTGGAGCCGGAGTCGAACCACACCTCGAGGATGTCGGTGCTCTTGGTGTAGTGCGGCGCGTCTTCGGCGCCCAGAATCTCTTCCGCCGTCACGCGGCTCCAGGCCTCGATGCCGCCTTTTTCCACGATGTCGGCGGCCTGGTCCATGATCTCCATGGTGCGCGGGTGCAGCTCGCCCGAGTCCTTATGCAAGAAGAACGGGATGGGCACGCCCCAGCTGCGCTGGCGCGAGATGCACCAGTCGGGCCGGTTGGCGATCATGTCGTGCAGGCGGGCCTTGCCGTTCTCGGGGTAGAAGCTCGTGTGCTCAATCGCATCGAGCGCGATCTGGCGCAGGGTTTTGGCCGGCTTGGCGCCGGGCTTGGTGAACACGCCTTCGCCCTCGTCCATGCGGATGAACCACTGCGCGGCGGCGCGGTAGATCACGGGCGTCTTGTGGCGCCAGCAGTGTGGGTAGCTGTGCGTGATGTCCTGGGTGGTCATCAGGCGGCCTGCGTTGCGCAGCGCCTCGATGATCACGGGCACGGCCTTCCAGATGTGCTGGCCGCCGAACAGCGGGAAATCGGCCGCGTAGGTGCCGTTGCCCTGCACGGGGTTGAGGATGTCGGCGAGCGCCATGCCGTGGGCGCGGCAGGAGTTGAAGTCTTCCAGGCCGTAGGCGGGCGAGGAGTGCACGATGCCCGTGCCGTCATCGGCCGTGGCGTAGTCGGCCAGGTAGACGGGCGACAGGCGGCGGTAGCCCCACGAACCATCTTCGCTCTTCACGTCGTACAGCGGGTGCTCGAACTCCAGGCCGCCCAGCTTTTCGCCGGCCGTGGTGGCGATCACGGTGCCCGCGAGGCCGTAGCGCGCGAGGCACTGCTCCACCAGCGATTCGGCCAGCACAAGGTAGCCCTTGGGGGTGTCCACCAGCGCATACATCAGCGCCGGGTTCAGGTTCAGCGCCTGGTTGGCGGGAATGGTCCAGGCCGTGGTGGTCCAGATGACGATGAAGGCGTCTTTTTGCAAAGCGGGCGTGCCGAAGGCGGCGGCCAGCTTGGCGTTGTCATGGGCCTTGAAGGCCACGTCCAGCGTGGTGCTCTTCTTGTCCTGGTATTCGATCTCGAATTCGGCCAGCGAGCTGCCGCAGTCGAAGCACCAGTACACGGGCTTGAGGCCGCGGTAAACGAAGCCGCGCTCCATCACGCGCTTGAACGCGCGGATCTCGCCGGCCTCGTTGGCGAAGTTCATGGTCTTGTAGGGGTTGTCCCACTCGCCCAGCACGCCCAGGCGCTGGAAGTCGGCCATCTGCTGCGCGATCTGCTCGGTGGCGTAGGCGCGGCTCTTGGCCTGCATGTCGTCGCGGCTCAGGTTGCGGCCGTGCTTCTTCTCGATGGCGTTCTCGATCGGCAGGCCGTGGCAGTCCCAGCCGGGCACGTAGAGCGCGTCGTAGCCTTCGAGCTGGCGCGCCTTGGTGATCATGTCCTTCAAGATCTTGTTCACGGCGTGGCCCATGTGGATCTGGCCATTGGCATAGGGCGGGCCGTCGTGCAGGATGAACTTGGGCTTGCCGCAGCGCGCGTCGCGCAGCTTCTTGTAGATGCCTTTCTCGTCCCATTCCTTGACCCAGCCCGGCTCGCGCTTGGGCAGGTCGCCGCGCATGGGGAAAGGGGTGTCGGGCATGTTCAGCGTGCTGCGGTAGGCGCTGGCGGGGGTAGCGTTTTCAGACATGTAAAGACCTTGTGGGCAGCTTGCGCGTTGCGCAAGGCGCTATGAAAAGTGAAGCGAGGACAGCGGAGCGCAGTGGATGCGCCGCGTCAAATTCGGTCGCGCGTAGTCTGGCGGCGGGTGGACGCGAAGTAGGCGCGTGCATCGTCGCAATCGCGGGCGATGCCGGCCGTGAGGGCGTCGAGGCTGTCGTACTTCAGCTCGTCGTGCAGTTTGTGCAGCAATTCCACGCGGATGATTTTACCGTACGCCCCTTCGGCACCCAGGTGGCCGGGCCAATCGAGGCAGTGGGTTTCGAGCAGTACGCGCCCGCCATTGACGTCGCCGGGGTCGATCGAGGGGCGTATGCCCAGGTTGGCCACGCCGGGCAGCGGTGCTTCGTGCAGCCCATGCACCTGCACCGCGAAGATGCCGCCGGCCGCGGGCTTCCAGTGCGCGAAGCGCAGGTTGAGCGTGCGAAAGCCGTTGCCCGCGCCGGGCTGGCTGGCTCCCAGTTCGCGGCCGAGCTTGCGCCCATGCACCACATGGCCGCTGATGCTGTAGGGGCGGCCCAGCAGGCGGGCCACGGTGTCCATGTCGCCCCGGCCGAGCGCCTCGCGCACGGCGGAGCTGGAGACGCGCAGGCCATGCACCTCGTAGCTGTTCATGCGTGCCACATCGAAGCCCTGCGCTTGCCCGGCCGCATCGAGCAGGGCATAGTCGCCCGCGCGCTTGGCGCCGAAGCGGAAGTCGTCCCCCACGAGCACGTAGCGTGCACCCAGCCCGGCCACGAGCACCTCATCGATGAAGGCCTGTGGCGAGAGCGACGACAGGCGTGCGTCGAAAGGCAGCACCACGGTCTGCTGCACGCCGCAACGCTCCAGCTCGGTCAGCTTGTCGCGCAGGGTGGCGATGCGCGCAGGGGCCAGCTCGGGCTTTCGGGCCGCGGCGGCGAAATAGTCGCGCGGATGGGGCTCGAAGGTCATCACGCAGCTCTCCACGCCGCGGTGCCGTGCCTCGTTGATGAGCAGGGCCAGCATGGCCTGGTGGCCCCGGTGCACGCCGTCGAAGTTGCCGATGGTCAGCGCGCAGGCGGGGGCGACGCCCGGGTGGTGGAAGCCACGGAAGATCTTCATCGGTTACTTTGATTTTGATAGCAGCTTGCGCAAGCTGGTCAGGCGCTGGCCGCCAAATTGTCATGAAATCGGAGTATATTGCCGTCAGCGTGTTCGCATTCCCAGTACCCCCTTGCAGGAGGCGTGTTGTGAAGGTTTTGAAGCTCTCGGCCCAGGGTCTGCCCCAGTCCTGGATCTCGCTTGAACAGGCGGTGCTCCACTATGCCGCCGACGAGGTGCGCTGGGAGTCGGGCGGCCAGATCGCGCTGTTCCGCGGGGGGTACAACGCGCTCACGGGCGAGCAGTCGCAGATCGCGGTCAACAGCATCATCGGCACCAAGGGGGTGCCGGCCATCAACCCCTTCGACCTCAAGCCCGCTCTGACGAACAGCAAGCTCTTCGCGCGCGACCGCAACGTCTGCGCCTACTGCGGCGGCCAGTTCCATGAGCACGACCTCACGCGCGAGCACATCATCCCGTTCGCCCGGAACGGGGTGGACCACTGGATGAACGTGGTCACCGCCTGCCGCCCCTGCAACCACCGCAAGGGCCCGCGCACGCCCGAGCAGGCGCACATGCCGCTGCTCTACGCCCCCTACGTGCCCAGCCTGTGGGAGGACTTCATCCTGCGCAACCGCCGCATCCTCGCGGACCAGATGGAGTTCCTCATGGCCCATGTTCCCAAGTCGTCGCGCTTATTGGTGTGAAAATAAGGGTTTTCCCTTAAATTCTTATGATCGTTCGAGAGCGCCCCTCCGGCCTGCGCTTGTTTCTGGTGCTGCGCGGGTCGGTGCTGCAGCGCATTCGCCTGGTGCTGCTGGTCAACGTTCTCCTGGCCGTGGCCGTGACGCTGCTGCACGGCAATTTGTTCACGCTCAAGATCACCGTCACACCGGTGCCGTTCACACTGATCGGTCTGCCGCTGGCGATCTTCCTGGGGTTTCGTAACAACGCGGCCTACGACCGGTACTGGGAGGCACGCAAGCTCTGGGGCGAGATCACGCTGCGCGCGCGTTCCCTGTCGCGGCAGTGCCAGACGCTGATCCGGGCCTCCGGGCCCGTCGATCCACGCCAGCGCGACGGTGACGTGCGTGTGCGCATGGTGCACCGGGCCATTGCCTTCGCGCATGCGCTGCGCCTGCAATTGCGCGACCAGCGCGATGACGCGGTGCTGCAGCGCTGGGTGACGGCCGCCGAATGGAAGCGGCTGGAGCGGACCGCCCAGCGAGCGGATGCCCTGATGCTGGCCATGGGGGGCGATTTGGGCGACTGCGTGCGCGAGGGGCGTATCGATCCGTGCCTGGCCGCTCCGGTAGATGCCACGCTGTCCGCGCTCACGGGGGCGGCCGCCTCGTGCGAGCGCATCAAGAACACCCCCGTGCCGTTCTCGTACACGCTGCTGCTGCACCGCACGGCGTACATGTACTGCTTTCTGCTGCCGTTCGGGCTGGTGGACACCGTGGGCTTCATGACGCCCTTTGTCGTGGCCATCGTGGCCTACACCTTCTTCGGGCTCGACGCGCTGGGCGACGAGCTCGAAGAGCCGTTCGGGATGGAGAACAACGACCTGCCGCTCGACACGTTGTGCCGGGGCATCGAGATCAGCCTGCTCGAATCCCTGGGCGAGACCGAGTTACCGCCGCCGCTGGCGCCGGTGAACTACCGCCTGACTTGAGAAGCCGGCCGGGATGTGGTCAGGCCGCCTTGTAGGCGGTGACCACGAAGCCTTCCACAGGCTGCCCGTTCTCATAGCGCAGCGTGGTCTCTTCGACGTCCACGCGCACGAAGCCTGCGGCGCGGCACAGCGCCTCGATGTGGCTGCGCTTGTGGGCGTAGCGGCCCGCATCCAGCAGCACGAGATCGGCACCGGATTCCGGCGCGGTCTCGCACGAGAAAATCAGGTGGCCGCCCGGCAGCAGGATGCGGTGGGCGTTGGGGATGGCTTCGCTGAGGTCGCCCGCGTAGATGAACACGTCCAGCGCCGTGATCACCTCGTAGATGGCATCGGGCGTCTCGTGCAGCGCGTCGTGCAGGTTCACCGTGTGGAAGCGGTCGTACACGCCGTGGCGTGCTGCCTGCTCGACCATCTTGTGCGAGATGTCGACGCCGATCAGAAAGCCGTCCAGCCGCCCCAGGCACACGCCCAGCAGGCCGGTGCCGCAGCCCAGGTCCAGCACGTTGAGCTTCTTCTCGGGATACAAGCCCACGATCTTTTCAGCCACCTGCTTGGGCAACTGGTAGCGCAGGCCGCGCACCATGTGCTGGTCATAGACCTCGGCCATGCTGTCGAACAGCTGCCGGTTCAGTTCCACGGGCTGGTGCGCCGGCGTCTGGCCGTGGGCCAGCGCGTTGTAGTAGGCGTAGACCGAATCGCCGGGCACCAGCGCGAGCAGGGCGGTGGTGTCCGCGATGGCCTTGGCAGGCGTACCCGCTGCGAGCAGTGCCTGCGCGCGGCCCAGCAGGGACTCGGCGTCGGACGCATTTTCCGCGATCAGGCCGCTCCAGAGTTCGACGGACTCGGCATGCTGGCCCTGGCCGCTGAGATCGCGCGCGAGCAGGCGGCGCAACTGCGCGTCGCCGGGCACCAGTTCCAGGCCGCGCCGCAGGTGCCGGATGGCCATCTCGCTGTGGCCCGCGCGGTGCGCGATGTCGATCACACCGGCGAGCACCTGCAGGTTCCTGGGTTCGAGGCGGGCCACCTTCTCGGCCGTTTCCACCGCCTCCTTGAACTGGTTTTGCCGCGCGAGCAGCAAGGCCAGCTCCAGCAGGCCCGGGCCCCAATCGGGCGCCATGGCCACGCTCCTGCGCAGTGCCTGGAAGGCGCCGTCGATGTTGCCGGATTTCTCCGCCATCCAGCCCGCCACCATGAAGACGCGCGGGTCGTTGGGCAGCTGCTTCTGGGCCTTGTTGAGTACCTTGGCTGCCTCCTTCAGCTCGCCCTTGGCGATCAGCGTGCGGGCTGTTTCAAGATGCTGGCGGTTGGGATCGACGGAAGTGGCAGTGGCGCTCATGGAGACGGAATAGATGGGTTGCGGCCGACAGGCCGGGTAACCCGCCATTATCGCGAATTCACTCGCTCGGGGCGCGCAGGGGCAGTGTCAACGTGAAGCAGGTCCCATGCCCGGACGAGGATTCCACATGCACGTCGCCCCCATGCAGGCGCGCCACGCGCCGTGCGACCCACAGGCCCAAACCAAAGCCCTTGGCCTGGTCCGAGCGATGGCCGCGTTCGAACTGCTCGAAGATGCGTTGCACTGCGCCAGGGGGCAGGCCTGGTCCCTCGTCGGCCACCGACAGTTCGAGCGCGCCTTCCGCATTGCGGTGCGCGGCCACGAAAATCTCGCCCGCTTGGGCATATTTCACGGCGTTGTCGACGAGATTGGACAGTGCGATGCGCACGAGCGTCGCATCGCACACCCATTCGGGCGGTGCGCCCTCCGTGAACAAATGCAAGCGGTGGCGCGGGGACCAGTGCACGAGCTGGGCTGCCTCTTCCATGAGATCGGCCACCAGGGTTGTGCCCAACTGAAGCCCGAAGCCGGACGCGTCCAGGCGGTCGTTGATGAGGCAGTTGTCGACCAGCGCCGTGAGGCGCCGGCAGGCGCGGCGGATCTGGGCCGCACGCTCGACCTGGGCGTCGAGGTCCGCCGACGGAAACGACCACTGCTCCGTGGCCGCGCTGTCCACCACGGCCAGGGGGGTGCGGAATTCATGGTTGACCATATTGAAGAACTGGCGCTGGTCGAGCCGCATCTCGCGCTCGCTGTGCAGGGCCGCCTGCAACGCGTTCTGGGCCTTGAGCAATTCGGTGGTGCGCTGGCGTACGCGCTCTTCCAGCGCGTGCTCGGATTTGGCCAGCCGCTCCACCAACTGGGCCTGGTCGGCCGCCGAGGCGCGGAATTTCTGGACCAGTCCCATCCCGGCTGCCACCGTGATCAGCACGTAGAACAGCAGCGCCTCGATTTGCCAGAACGCTCCGGCCTCATGGTTGGCGGGTATCAGTCCCATGAAGGCCGCAGCCACCAGCCCGCCGACGATGGAGTGAATGGCATATGGCACCAAAATGAGTATCCGCTCCGCCGAGGCTCCATGGCGGCGCAGGTTGCCCCACGCCACAAAGGCTCCGAGCATGCTGGCCAACCAGGGTACGGCCACGCCAACCCAGCCCCAGTCGTTGTAACGGCCCGCCGGAACACTGGCAAGGCATGCCAGGGACAGCAGGGCCATGGCGACAAGTGCCCTATCGCAGTTCCGCCATCGGGTGCCCCGGGTCAGCAACTCCCGGGTCTGCCAGGCCAGCGCCGCGGCCAGAAGGAAGGCCCCTATGCTGACAAAGTGGTGGCCCCACGAGTCCATGCCATCGGGAAGCCACAGCAGGGTGTAGCCCCGCACATTGGTGCTGTGCGCCACGCCCGTGGCGGCCAGCACCGCCAGGGCGCCCAGGCTGCGGCTGCGAAATGCCAGCGCGGAAGCGCCGATCAGGGTAACCATGACCAGGCAGAGGCCGAAGTAGAAGCCTGATGCCCACTCCACGCTGGCGAGCCGGGCCATTAGATCCGCTTCCTTCCACACCGTGCCATACAGTTGCATGGCACTCGTCGTCTGGATGCGCAGGAAGAACGTGTGGCCGGATCCCAGGGGGAACAAGGGCTGGCGCACCCGCAACCGCTGGGCCATGGGAACGGTGTCGCCGCTGTTGTATTCATGCCACGTTTCAGCCTCGAATTCGTACAGGGTGACCCGGTCCAGGTACGTGGGGTGGACTTCGAGCCAGCGTGTCTGTGAGTCCTCACTGTTGGCCGGTAGCTCGATCTTGAGCCAGTACACGTCGCGCGTGTAGCCCTGGTTGAGTGGCGTGTGGTCTCGTGTGAACGCCGTGGCCGGCAAGGCCGCCACCTGATCGATGTCCAGGTGGCCGCCGCGATCAACGAGCTGCTGCACGGGGAGGTCAGGCCCCAGCCGGAGTCCGCCCTTGTGCTGGGCTGACAAGTAGGGCGCCAGGATGAGCGCCAGCATCAGGCCGACGGACGCAACGACAAGGGCCAGAAATCCTGTTGCTGTGAGTATTCGTGAGTGTTGGTGCATGGCGGCGGGGGAGGGGGCCGGCGAGAATCTTTGAATCTATTGGTTACATCATGCAACAAACAATTGCGTCGTCTGCTGAACACACGATTGCCATCGTTGAGGACGACGAAGACATCCGCGCCAACGTATGCCGGTTCATCGAGAAGTCCGGCCTGCGCGTGTGGGGGGCGGAGTCAGCCGAAGACTTTTATGTGCGCCTGCTGCGCGAAAAGGCCGATTTGGTCGTGGTCGACCTGGGCTTGCCTGGCGAAGATGGCCTGAGCCTGGTCCAGCGTTTGGCGGCACAGAGCATACCCGTCGTGGTGCTCACCGCGCGCGGCGACCTCGACAGCCGTATTGCGGGCCTGGATGCGGGCGCGCTCCAGTATTTCGTCAAGCCTACCGACCTCAACGAACTCGTTGCAGGTATTCGCTCGCAACTGCGCCGCACGGGAGTCCATCCCGTGAGTGGCGCCCAGGTCATGCCCTGGCGCCTGGACCAGGCTGCGGCCCGGTTGATCGCACCAAACCAGCGCGCCATCGAACTGACCAGCCGCGAGCTCGAACTCCTGACCTGCCTGATGGCGGCCAAGGGCGGGCTGGTGACCAAGCAGACCCTGGTGGAAACCATGGGGACCGGCGATGTGGAAGACGGCTTCCACCGCATCGAGTCGCAGCTCACCCGGCTGCGGCGCAAGACATTGGATGGCACGGGCACGACGCTGCCGGTGCGGGCCGTATTTGGCAAAGGGCTGGTGTTTGTGCCGTGAGC
>JASLFM010000204.1 GCA_030150585.1 Acidovorax sp. | reverse complement strand
GTGCGCGAGACGAAGCCTGCGAGCTTGCCGGCTTCGTCGGTCACGGGCAGGCCGGGCAGGCCCGTTTCCAGCAGCACTCTGGCCACGCGGCGCAGCTCGGTGTCCTGGTCCACGGTGGGCACGGGGCTCACCATCACTTCGGATACGGGCCGCCGCGCGAGGTCGATGGCCTGCTTCACCGCGCCGGGCTCGGGCAGCAGATCCAGCGGCGCCATGTCGGCGCGCAGCAGCAGGCCCACGACCTGGCCCTGGGCGTTAACCACGGGGGCTTGCGCGATGCGATGCTCGGCCAGCGTCTGCCAGGCGTCGTTCACGCGCGTGTCGGGCGGTACGGCGAGCGAGCCGAAGGTCATCACGTCACGCACGTGCGTGAGCGGGCGGCGCCCGTCCTGCGGGCCTTGCGCGGTCTGGGCGTAGGCCGCCACAGCGTCCTGCGCACGCAGGCTGGGCGAGGGGGGCGGCGGCACAGGGGGCAGGCCGGTGCCCGGCGGCGGGGCCTGCACGTCGGCCGCACGGGTGCGCAGGGCCTGGGGGCGCTGCACGCGCCGCACGGGCGAGACCTGAGAGAGCTGGTCCGCACCGCCCCGGTACATCTGGCCCATCGGGCCGAAGACAAAGAACATGCATCCTCCTGATCGCGCGCCTCTTTGCACATGTTATCGGCCCGCGCGGCGCGGGCCTGAGGATGCCCCTACACTGCCGGGTCTTCACTACCATCAGGAGCCCCACGCATGACCGACCGCGCCACCATCGAACAGGCCCGCGAGCGGCTGGGCCACCTGCCCGGCTTCGTGCGCACCACGCCGCTGATGCGCCTGCCGGGGCAGGCGCTGGGCGTGGACTGCGCCGAGGTCTGGCTCAAGCTCGAGCACCTGCAGGTGGGCGGCAGCTTCAAGGCGCGCGGCATGCTCAACCGGCTGCTGGCGCAGCCGCTGCCCGAAAGCGGCGTGATCGTCGCCTCGGGCGGCAACGCAGGCATCGCCACGGCCGCGGCGGCGCGGGCGCTGGGCGCACGCTGCGAGGTCTACGTGCCCGAGGTTTCGCCCGAAGCCAAGCGCGCGCGGCTGCGCGCCCTGGGCGCCGAGGTGGTGGTGACCGGCGCAGCCTATGCCGAGGCGCTGCAAGCCTGCCTCGCGCGCCAGCAGGCCACGGGGGCGCTGCTGACCCACGCCTACGACCAGCCCGAGGTGGTGGCGGGCGCGGGCACCGTCGCGCAGGAAATCGAGGCCCAGGGCGGGCGCCTGCCGGACAGCGTGCTCGTTTCCGTGGGCGGCGGCGGCCTCATTGGCGGCGTGGCCGCCTGGGTGGACAGCCGTGCGCAGGTGGTGGCGCTGGAGCCGGAGGGCGCGCCCACGCTGCATGCGGCACGGGCTGCCGGCGAGCCCGTGGACGTGGCGGTGGGCGGCATCGCGGCCGACTCCCTGGGCGCCCGGCGCATCGGCGCCATCGCCTGGGAGGTAGCGCAGCGCCACGTGCATGCCAGCCTGCTGCTGGGTGACGAGGCCATCCGCGCGGCGCAGCGCTGGCTGTGGTCCGAATTCAAGCTTGCCGTGGAGCCCGCGGCCGCGCTGGGGCTCGCGGCGCTGCAAACGGGGGCCTACCGCCCCCGGCCCGATGAAACCGTGGGCCTCATTCTCTGCGGTGCCAACTGCGATCCGGGCTCGGTCGCGTGAGGATAGGGCGCCATCGGCGGCACCCCTACTAAAATCGCAGCCTATGCTAGACATCCTCCTCCTTCGCAAAGACCTCGCATCGGCCGTCGCCCGGCTGGAAACCCGCAAGAAGCCGCAGGCTTTCCTGAACGTGGAGGCGTTCCAATCCCTGGAATCCGAACGCAAGACGCTGCAGACGCGCACCGAGGAGCTGCAGTCGCAGCGCAACCAGCTGTCCAAGCAGATCGGCATGCTCATGGGCAAGGGCGAGAAGGAGGCCGCCGAGGCCGCCAAGGCCCAGGTGGCCGCGATCAAGGAGGAGCTCGACGGCTCCGCCGCGCGCCTGGAGCAGATCCAGGCCGAGCTGCAGGCCATGCTCGTGGCCGTGCCCAACCTGCCGCACGAGAGCGTGCCCGTGGGGAGCGACGAGGCTGGCAACGTGGAGGTGCGCCGCTGGGGCACGCCCAAGGCCTTTGACTTCGCCGTGAAAGACCACGTGGACCTGGGCGAGCCGCTGGGCCTCGACTTCGACATGGGCGTGAAGCTCTCGGGCTCGCGCTTCACCGTGATGAAGGGGGATATTGCCCGCCTGCACCGTGCCCTGGCGCAGTTCATGCTCGACGTGCAGACGCAGGAGCATGGCTACACCGAGTGCTACGTGCCTTACGTCGTCAACGCCGACTCGCTCAAGGGAACAGGCCAGTTGCCCAAGTTCGAAGGCGACCTGTTCGCCGCCAAAAAGGGCGGCCAGGACGGCGAGCCCGTGCCCGACAACGCGGCGCTGTACCTGATTCCCACGAGCGAGGTGCCGCTCACCAACTTCGCACGCGACGAGGTGTTCGCTGAAGGCCAACTGCCCATCAAGCTCACCTCGCACACGCCGTGCTTCCGCTCCGAGGCCGGCAGCTACGGCCGCGACACGCGCGGCATGATCCGCCAGCACCAATTCGACAAGGTCGAGATGGTGCAGATCGTGCACCCCGACAAGAGCTACGAAGCCCTGGAAGAGATGACGCTTCACGCCGAGGCCATTTTGCAGAAGCTGGGCCTGCCCTACCGTGTGATGAGCCTGTGCACGGGTGACATGGGCTTCGGTGCGGCCAAGACCTACGACTTGGAAGTGTGGCTGCCCGCGCAGAACACCTATCGCGAGATCAGCTCCGTGAGCAACTGCGAGGCCTTTCAGGCCCGCCGCATGCAAGCGCGCTTCAAGAACGCGCAGGGCAAGAACGAACTGGTGCACACACTCAACGGTTCGGGTCTGGCCGTGGGCCGTACGCTGGTGGCGGTGCTGGAGAACTACCAGAATGCCGACGGCAGCATCACCGTACCCGAGGCGCTGCGCCCCTACCTGGGCGGACTGGCGGCGCTCAAGGCCTGATTCCGCAGGCGGTCACACACAACCACGGGCCCTTGGGGCCCGTTTTTCATGGGGCGCCAGGGCTCACAGGAAGCCGAGATTGCGCAGCGTGTAGTTGCCCAGGTTGGGCAGCACGGTGGCCTGGTCCGTCGCAGATACGCCGAGCCAGTTCGCCAGCGTGGCGCCGTACTGGTCCACGGAAAGGCCGGGCAGCAGGCGGCCCTGGCCCACATCGTCGGGGCCGCCGTTGGCGATGGCAGGGGCGTTGCCGTAGTACGCAGCCCCCTTCACGGCACCGCCCAGCACGAAGTGCATGCTGCCCCAGCCGTGGTCGGAGCCGTCGTTGTTGCTCACCAGCGTACGCCCGAAGTCCGATGCCGTGAACGCCGTCACCTGGCTGGCGACGCCCAGCTCCACGGTGGCCTGGTAGAACGCCGCCATGGCGCTGCCCACCGAGGCCATCAGGCCAGGATGGACCCTGAGCAGGCTGTCGTGCGTATCGAAGCCGCCGAGCGACACGAAGAACACCTGCCGCTTCGCCCCCAGCGCGCCACGGGCCGCGATCAGGCGGGCCACCATCTTGAGCTGGTCGGCCAGGCCGTTGCCGGACGGGAAGGCCGTGGACAGGCTCACGCCGGCCAGGGCGCTGCCGAGCTGCGCATTGGCGTCCAGGGAGCGCTTGCACACGCGCACGTATTCGTTTTCGAAGTGCTGGCTGCGGGGCGTGGACATCAGCGACTGGAGCACCGAGGACGCTGCGGCGGAGCCGAACAGCGGCGCGCGGATGCCGTTCACGGGCACCGCGCCCTGGGTGGTGATCTGGTACTCGACGGCGCTTTTGCCCGCGAGGTAGACCGCGTTGCCCGACACGCCGATGCTCGTGAACGTGGCGTTGCCGTTGCCCGACGCGAACAGGTCGCCGATGCGCCCGCCCCAGCCCGAGGTAGCGCCCTCGGGCGAGGAGGCTTGCCAATAGGACTGCTGGTCGTTGTGCGAAAACAGCTTGGGCGGCAGCGGCACGGACCGCGCCTGGTACTGCGCGAGGCTCGTGGGCTGCACCAGCGTGCCGACGTTCAGCAGCACGGCCATCTGGCCCGCGTTGAACAGCGGCACCAGCGGATCGAGCCCGGGTGCCAGCGCATACTGGCGCCCGTTTGCAAGCGGTGCGGTGGGGCTGAGCAGGTTGGGGGCCAGCGCGCCGCGGTCGATCCGCAGGTTGCCGCGCAGCGCGTACTGCGCGTTGTAGCTGGCCAGGTCGTAGGGCACGACGGTGTTGGCGTAGTCGTTGCCGCCGTAGAGGAACACGCAGACCAGCGCCTTGTAGTCCGGCGCAGTGGCCGCGGCCGCTTCGGCCATGGCCGACAGCGACAGGGCCCAGGGAGTGGCGCTGCCTACGATGGACAGGGCCGAGGCCCGCTGCAGGAACGCGCGGCGCGATGCGTTGTCGGGGGTGATGCCGGGAAAATGCATGGGAGCCCTCACTTCTGGGCGATGTATTCGGGCGATGCCATGACGAGCAACAGCGCGATGTAAATGCGGTTGAGCTGCGCGGCTGGCGTGGCAGGCGGCACCGCGTCAACGGCCGACTGGATCTGGGCCAGCGTGGCGGGAGACAGCGCGCCCGCTGCAAGCACCTGGTTGATTTCGGCCAGCAGGCCTGCCGAGTTGGTCGCCAGTGGCAGCAGGGTGCCGTAGTCGGCCTTCAGGTCGCCCGTGGCCGAGCTGCCGATCAGCTGCTGCATGAAGTTGACGTAACCCGCAACCGACACTTCCGTGGTGATCTGGAACTCGGGGCCTGCCAGCCCCTGGGCCGAGAGCGCGGTGTCTGGCGGTACATAGCCCGGCCGGAAGAAGTTGAACACCGAGGGCGAATGCATGGGGCTTTGCCCCAGGCGCGTGCCGGGGTCCGTGAGATCGCCGAGGCTCCAGGCGTCGCTGGCCGAGCTGACCTGGTAGGCCCGCGCCCAGTTGAGCAGGCGCACCACGGGCTCGCGCAGCTTGCCGAAGTCGGGTGTGGCGGCCAGGGTGGCGTCGCGCGCTTCGGGGTCGAGCAGGATGGCTGTCAGCAGCGCCTTCATGTCGCCCCGCACGCCGCTGCCGTTGTTGGCGAAGGCCGCGGCCACGCGAGTGACGTAGGCGGCGCTGGGGTTGCTCGTCACCAGCCGCTGGATCATCTGCCGGCCCACGAACACCGGCAGGTTGGGGTGGTTGAACAGGGTGTCGAGCGCGGTGTTGAGGCTGTCGGTGGCCGAGGCGCCCTGCGCAACGGTGGTGCCGAGGAAGGCCTTGCTGCCGGTCTCGTAGCGGCCCGCCACCTGGACCATGGGCCGGCGCAGCACGTCGGGTGGATAAGGGCTGGTGAAGCCGCTGGTGTCCAGGTCCCAGCCCGTGAACACACGCGCGAGCCCGCTCACATCTGCTTGTGTGTAGGTTTCGACGGGCTTGCCACCGCTGGTCTGGGGGCTGCCGTCGGGGTTCAGCTGCAGCAGCCCGATGGTGAAGAGCTGCATGAGCTCGCGCGCATAGTTTTCGTCGGGCTGGCTGCCCGTGGCTGGGTTCGCCTTGGCGTTGCCCCGGAACGTAAGGTAGTAGCCCATCGCGGGGCTCAGGCTGATCTGGCCCAGCAGCGTGCGGTAGTTGCCGAAGGCGTTGGCCTCCAGGATGTCCAGGTAGCTGGCGACCGCGAACTGCCGCCACGGGGCGTTGATGCCCAGCACGGACACCACGCACAGTTCGGACAGCGCGAGCACCACGCGCTGGCGCAGGGCGTCGGGGCTGGCGATGAGCTTGCGCCAGATGGTGTTGTCCAGCCCCTGGGCGTTGTTGATGTTGCCAGCGCTGTTGTAGCCCTTGGCGACCAGCCAGTCGTAGTGGGACTGGCTGCGTGGCATGGAGAACTGGGCGTTCAGCCAGTCGGTGTAGGAGCCTGAGCGGTACAGGCTGTCGAGATCGGCGCGGGTAAAACCTGGCGTGGCCTGGGTAAGAAAGCGTGCCGCATCGTTGAGCGATGCGGGCTTGCCGGGCGAGGGCGACGGCGGCGGGCTGGGCGCCGGGGCCGCGTTGTCCGAGCCGCCGCCCCCGCACGCGGCGAGCGTGGCGGTGGCGATGGCCAGCGGCACTGCCAGGGCGGGCCGCGGCGCCCCATGGGCCGCGGGGGCATCCGGCGAGATTCGATCCTCGGTGGCAGTGGGAACATTCATCGGTAGAGGCCCCTTCGCGGTATGGGTGCCGGCCGCTCCACACGGTGGGAGGTACGGCAGACGGGCGGAGCATAGCCACGTGCCGATGGGGCGACAAGCGCGTTCGTTGCTCCGGTGGCGGCCCGTGGCGTGCGCCACACAGGATGTAAGCAGGCGTTCGCGCGTCAAGGGGTTGTCAAGGTTCTGTCGTGCTGGGGTGGTGACACAATCGCCACCCCATGCCGATACAGATACAACCCGTTGACCCCGCCGCGCAGGCGCTGCCGCTGTACGCGGTGTTCCATTCATCGGTGCACGCATTGGCCAGCGCGCACTACACTACACGCGCGAGCAATGCGAGGCGTGGGCGCCCGCGCAGTGCGATGAAGGGGCGTGGAGGCAACGCATCGAGCACAACCGCCCCTTCGTCGCCATGCGGGACGGAGCGATCGCGGGATTCGCCGATCTCCAGCCCGATGGCTACATCGACCAGTTCTTCGTATCCGGCGCGTGTGCAGGCCAGGGCGTGGGCTCCGCGCTCATGGCATTTTTGCTGGATACGGCGCGTGCTCGGGGTGTGCCTGGGTTGCGCTCCCACGTCAGCCTGACCGCCCAGCCTCTGTTCATGCGCCACGGATTTCGCGTGGATGCACGGCAGACGGTGTATGTGCGGGGGGTGGCGTTCGAGAATGCGCGGATGTCGCTGGCCCTGGGCTGAATCGGCAGTACGCGCGGGGGATGCCCGAAAATACTGCTAGAATGTTAGCTTCGACTCACAGGAGAGGTGGCAGAGTGGTCGATTGTACCTGACTCGAAATCAGGCGTACGTGCAAGCGTACCGAGGGTTCGAATCCCTCCCTCCACTGCAAGTATTCATATCAGACGGGCCCAAGCGGCCCGTTTTGCATTTTTACCTTCCGCTTTACCTATCTGCCCGGGATGCGCGTGGGAGAAACCCCCGCTACTATCCCATTGGACGGTAGAGTGCGTAGCGGCCTTGCTCTCTGCGAGCGTAGTGCTCCCGTTCCCGCGCATGTTGGCAACAACACAGGAGGGTTGGATGATCGATTCCGAAAGCGCACAAGAAGCCGCGAAGGCCGTGCAAGAAGTTGCGAAAGCAACCCAGTCAGCAATTGATGCCTCAAGGGAAGCGGGTGGCTTTCTTGCGAAGTACTTGGATGGTCCACTGACCCAAATGTCGGCCCTACTTGAGGACCGCCTCAAATACGCCCGTAGCACTCGGCTCGTCAGGCTACAGCATAAATTCCAGCAAGAGGTGCAGGCGTTGGGTGCTCAGGTGCCAATTCAGCCACTCCCTGTTAACTTTGCGATATCCGCCTTGGAGGAAGGAAGCCTGGAAGATGATGATGAGCTTCAGGACCTCTGGGCGCGGCTGCTTGCAAATACAGCGGACGCCAGCTCAGGCGTGTCTCCCAGAAGAGCTCACATCTCCATGATTAGAGACATGTCACGCATGGATGCGCTCATCTTTGAGGCCATTTACAGCGTACCTGATGCGCCGGATGGCAAGGCCATCGTTACCTATGAATTGCCCGGAAAGGCATATCGGGCAGACGGCTTGAACGCTGACGAGGTGCCCGAGCCAAGTGAAGAAATCATCGTGTCTCTGTCCAATCTGGAACGCATAGGCGCTATTGGTTTTGGCTCATCTTGGTCTGGTGGGGAGATCTTCAAGTTCGCGAACAAGACAACTGCGGGAAGAGAGTTGATGAAGGCTATCAAGCGCCGATCCATTTGATTCGCCTACGGGTCCGGGCGGATTACTTCGCTCGGCCGATGACACTGGGCTGCTATAACTTTCAGATGCACCCAGCATCGTTGTCTTCTGCCGAGTTCCTCGCAATCGCGCTCCGCAATCCTGTCAACACGGAGCTGCTCCACCGCCTTCGCGATCTGCGCATCCCCCAGTGCCATCTCACAGCGGGGTGTTTGTTTCAGGCGATATGGAACTACCGTTCAGGCAATCCTGTGGACTGGGGCGTCAATGACTATGACGTGTTTTACTTCGATGACTCCGACCTCACGGAGGAGGCTGAGGATCGGGTTATCCAGCTCGTATCGGAGGCAACTGCTGACCTAGGTGCCAAGGTTGAGGTGCGGAATCAGGCCAGGGTACATCTTTGGTACGAGAGACGATTCAATGCACCGTATCCACAGCTCCGACATGCACGTGACGGCATTGATCGCTATCTAGTTGCCTGCACTCGCGTGGGGGTCGATGTGGCTTCAGGGGAGCTATATGCCCCTGATGGG
>JASLFM010000190.1 GCA_030150585.1 Acidovorax sp. | reverse complement strand
CTGGGCATCTACATTGACGCCTTCGAGTGGGTGGAGCTCCCCAACACCCTGGGCATGAGCCAGCGAGCGGACGGCGGCGTGATTGCCACCAAGCCCTACGTCAGCAGCGCCGCCTACCTGCAGCGCATGGGCGACTACTGCAAGGGCTGCGCCTACGACCCCAAGCAAAAGACCGGCGCACGCGCCTGCCCCTTCAACGCCCTGTACTGGGACTTCTTTGAACGCCACGCCCTGGTCCTGCAAGGCAACCCGCGCCTGGCGCTGGTGTACCGCCAACTGCACAAGATGCCCGAGATGCAGCGCGAGGCCCTGCGCGCGCATGCCGAACAGCTGCGTGACAGGCTCGCCACCCTCTAGCCGATGCCCCCGAAAGGACCTCCCATGCAATCGCTCCCTCCCGGCTACCGTGCGCTGGTCCTGGGCGCCTCGGGCGCCATTGGCGGCGCCCTGACCGCCCAGCTGCGCGACGACCCACGCTGCGCCAAGGTGCTCGCGTTGGGGCGCTCCAGCACACCAGTGGTGGACTTCGACGCCCCGGCCACCATTGCCGAGGCGGCGCACTCATTGGCCACCCAGGGCCCGTGGAACCTGTTGTTGGTTGCCACAGGCATGCTGCAAGGCCCCACGGGCAAACCCGAGAAACGCCTGGCCGAACTGAGTGCCGAGCACATGGCGGCCAGCTTCGCCGTCAACACGATCGGGCCCGCCCTGGCGTTGGCCCACTTCGCGCCCCAGCTGGCACACGGCGAGCGCAGTGTGCTCGCGGTACTTTCGGCCAAGGTCGGGAGCATTGGCGACAACCGCCTCGGCGGTTGGTACAGCTACCGCGCCTCCAAGGCGGCGCTGAACATGGTGGTAAAGACCGCAGCCATCGAGCTGGCCCGCACCCACCCGCAGTCGGTGGTCGCAGCGCTGCACCCAGGCACCGTGGACTCGGCCCTGTCAGCCCCGTTTCGCGGCACAAAGATCTGGCGGCCGGCCCGCGACGCTGCGCAGGATCTCTTGGCGGTGCTCGACGGCTTGCAGCCGCAAGACAGTGGCGGCTTCTGGGCCTACGACGGCCAGCGCTTGCCTTGGTAGCCCACCCAGCAACCTCAGGAAGGAACACCCCATGCGCATTCTCCTCACGGGCGGCACCGGGCTGATCGGCCAGGCATTGTGCCGGCACTGGCAGCACCAGGGCCACGAACTGTGGGTCTGGAGCCGCAATCCCCCACAGGTGCACGCCCTGTGCAGTGGTGCACAGGGCATCGCACAGCTACAAGAGCTCGACGGCTACGCGCCATTCGATGCCGTGGTCAACCTTGCGGGCGCGCCCATTGCCGATCGCCCATGGACCGAAGCGCGGCGGAGTCTGCTGTGGCGCAGCCGCGTCGACTTGACACGCACCCTCGTCGACTGGATGGGCCGGCAAGCCACGCCACCGCGTGTGCTGCTCTCGGGCTCTGCGGTGGGATGGTATGGCGACGGAGGCGAGCAATGGCTGGCCGAAGACAGCGCGCCGGGCAACGCCGACTTCGGCAGCCGCCTGTGCATAGCCTGGGAGCAAGAAGCCGAGCGCGCGCGCCAGTGGGGCGTGCGCGTGGCGCTGCTGCGCACCGCGCCCGTGTTGGCCTCGCAGGGGGGCATGCTGGCACGGCTGCTACCGCCTTTCCGAATGGGCTTGGGCGGCCGCCTGGGCAGCGGTCAGCAGTGGATGCCTTGGATCCACCTGGACGACCAGGTGGCCCTCATCGACCACTTGCTGCAGAACGACGCCTGCAGTGGCCCTTTCAACGCCTGTGCGCCCGAGGCGGTGCGCAACGGCGATTTCACCCAGACCCTGGCCCGCGCGCTGCATCGCCCGGCGGTGTTGCCCGCGCCGGCCTGGGCGCTGCGCCTGGCACTGGGCGAAATGTCGATACTGCTGCTCGGCGGCCAGCGTCTGGTGCCGCGCCGGACCCAGGAAGCTGGGTTTACATGGCGCTACCCCACGCTGGCTGGCGCTCTGGAACAACTGCTGGGTCGATGATGAGCGCTGCGGGGCCGATGTCAACTCAGGCCACGAGAGCGTCATGCCTGCAGCTTGCCCAGCGCCTCCCGCTTGCCCATTTTCAACACCACCTGGATGCGTTCAAGCTGCGCTGCCCTCGGCATTGCCTTCCCGCCCTCCCACCGGGCCACGGAGAGCGTAGAAGCCTCGAGCAACGCCGCCATGGCCTGCTGTGAGAGACCCAGCTGTTCACGCTTGGCCGCCAGCGCCTCCGCCTTGAATTGGAATCGGCGCCCTCTGCGCGCAGGAACTTCGGCGCCCTGGGGCTGCGCTTGGGCTGGCGCCACCCCGCGGGCCAAAGCCTTGTTCAGACCTTTCACCTGCGACACGAGGTCCTTCACATCCCTCTTGAGGGCCGTGATCTCGGAACGCTGCGCCGTAACGGTCTTGCGCAGGCTGCCCAGTTCACCCTTGATCTCCTTGCGCGCCATGCGCAAGACTTCGGCCCGGAATGCGTTGGAGAAAGCTGTCATCGTTGAACTCGGTCTGTGGAAAGTGCAGAGTCTGCTGCCCCGGAAAAGACACCCCGGGGCGAATTGCGCATGGGTGCTTACTTGCCAGCCTTCTCGGCCTTGCGCTTGGCAGCCTTGGGGTCCACCACGGCCTTGAACTTCGCGCCAGCCACAAACTTGGGCACCGTGGATGCGGGGATCTTCAGTGCCGCGCCCGTGGCGGGGTTCTTGCCCGTACGTGCGGCGCGCTTGGCGGACTTGAACGTGCCGAAGCCGACCAGCTGCACCGCATCACCCTTCTTCACGGCGGTCTGGATGGTTTCGATGAGCGTGTCGAGCACGGCATTGGCAGCCGTCTTGGACAGATCGTTCTTGGTGGCCAGGATTTCAACGAGTTCGGCGCGGTTCATGGTGTTGGTGTTTTCGAGAGAGAAATGGTCAAGCCCGGTTTATAGCCTATGCGATCCGTGGCCCAAGGCTCCACGATCCGTAACGACACCCGCACAGCCCCATTGATTTCCGCATGGGGCAGGATGCCTCTGTGCGTGGACCCACCATTCAACGCGGATCAGCGTGTGAGATTTCCTTCAGCGCAGGTGACGTGGTTGCGCCCCGCACCCTTGGCCTGGTAAAGCGCTCGGTCCGCCATGTCCACCAGCGTAGCGCTGGGTGCATGCAGCGCCAGATCCCTTGCACAGGCCACGCCGATGCTGACAGTTGCCCCAACAGGCCCGGTCCGCTCATCCTGGTGCACAAGATCCTGCACCATCTGCCGGATGGACTCCGCCAACTCCCAAGCCTCCCGAGCGTCGGTTCCCGGCAGCAGCACTGCGAATTCCTCGCCCCCATAGCGCGCGACCAGACTCCCAGCACGTTGCACTCTGTTGGCCAACACACCACCGAGGCGCTTGAGCACCTCGTCACCGAACGGATGCCCATAGGTGTCATTGAGGTGCTTGAAGTGGTCCACATCCACCATGAGCAGCGACAGAGTCGCCCCCGAACGCTGGGCCCGGCGCCACTCGGCCTCCAGAACTTCGTCAAATCGCCGGCGGTTGGCCAGCCCGGTCAATGCGTCCGTCACAGCCAGCGACTCCAGGCGCAAGGTCAGGCGCTTGAGCTCCTCTTGTTGCTGCCTGGACTCTGTAATGTCCATGTGCGAGAAGAAACTGTTCCCATTGGCCTGCGTGCCACGCAGTTCGACGATGTGCACCCAGCGGTCCCGCGGTAGCGCCAATTCATAGGGCGCTCCAGAAAAGCGCTGCCGCTCTTTCAATGTCTCAAGCCCTGCGGCATAGCCTGGCGTGGGTTCTTCACCAAGCCATGCCCCGGCGTAGATTTCGTCGAACCGGCGCCGGGCCAAATCCACGATGCTGGACAGGCCGTACAGCACCAGAAAAGCATGGTTGGCCCAAACAGCGCGCTCCTGTCCATCCACCATCAGAACGCCATCTGCCAGACTTTCCAGCGCCATCGCCGTATCCGGTGAGATGGATGCTGGCAACGGCGCTGCCAGTGGATTGAGGCAATCCTGCATTCCCGTGAGCAAGGGTTGTGTCTTGCGCCACAGCCGCACCCGGTTGCCATTTCCCAGCGGCAGGGACGCCACCCGCACCCGGTAGCCATGGTGATCGAACTCATAGGGACGCTGCTGCCCGCGATGGCGCAGAACTCCCTCTTCAATGTAGCGCTCCATCGAGGGCAACTCGTCCGGGGCCAGTCTCTGCCGATAGAAACGCCGCAGGTTTTCCCGGTAATGCTCCCCCGCAAACACATGACCCGCATGCTCCGGAAAGAAAAGCAGGAAGGTGTCATTCCAGAGGATGGTCCGATCCTCATCGTCAAAGACACACATGGCCACTTCGAGTTGGTCCAGCGCCATGGCCATGGCGCGCAGGGCTGCTTCCGACGCAGTCACAAGAGATACCAGCATGGGCTACCTGACGACCAACAGAACAGAAATCACCCCCCATCGGCCACGCATTTCCCTCCGGGAAATCACTGGGTTCGCGATTGGAGGTACGGCATCCATCACGAGTGCAAACAGGCCCATTTTGCATCTCCAAGGTTTCCAGAGTCTTGATTCCAGCGCACCCCTTGACAACGCCTGCTGACAACCGTCATGTTCTGTGACGGTTGAAGGGAAGATGCATGCACCACCCCAATGGCTATTGCGCGATCTCAATCACGTCATGCACGCCAAGACTAGTATGCAGCCATGCTGCCCGCAACAATGCGTGCGATGCAGGCCGACACCGCCTCGCACCAACTCCTCTTGGTACGAAAGCCGTTGCCTCAACTTGAGGCTCAGGACGTCTTGGTTCGCGTCCGCGCTTGCGGCGTGTGCCGCACCGATCTACACGTTATCGACGCCGAGTTGCAACCGCACCGTGCTGGTGTCGTTCCTGGGCATGAGATCGTGGGCGAGGTCGTCGCCCGTGGATTGGGGGCTGTGCGCTTTGAGGTGGGCCAACGTGTCGGCATTCCATGGCTTGGCGGCACATGCGGCCAATGCGCGTTCTGCCACATGGGACGGGAGAACCTCTGCGACGAGCCTGTATTCACGGGCTACGACCGCGATGGCGGGTACGCAGAGTATGCGGCCGCCGACGAGCGCTTCTGCATTCCCTTGCCAGATAGCTACGACGACGCCCATGTGGCTCCTCTGCTATGCGCGGGACTCATTGGATACCGGACTTGGCGGCTTGCTGGCGGAATGGAGCCCAGGCGCATCGGCATTTGGGGGTTCGGGGCCGCGGCGCACATCGTGTGTCAACTGGCCGTTGCCCACGGCCAGGAAGTATTCGCATTCACCCGGCCCGGCGACACAAGGGGACAGGCCTTTGCAAAGAATCTGGGCGCCATATGGGCAGGCGATAGCGATATGCCACCGCCGATTGCACTCGACGCCCAATTGATCTTCGCACCGAGTGGTCAGCTGGTTCCGCTTGCTCTGGCGCGCGTACGCAAAGGCGGAATAGTGGTGTGCGGCGGGATTCACATGAGCGCCATACCGGCGCTTCCCTACTCCCTGCTCTGGGGAGAGCGAGAGCTGAGGTCGGTAGCAAACTTGACGCGCAACGATGCGCAAGCATTCTTCACCTTGCTCAATTCCATCCACGTCACGACCCATGTACAGACATATTCTTTGATAGAGGCCAATACGGCTGTACAGGCTGTCCGGAATGGCACTCTGGAAGGTGCCGCGGTTCTCATACCCTAGCGAACAGCATTGCGGCAGCTTTCCCGCCTACCGCAAAAAAAGTCATCGTCCACCGGATTGCCACTGAAGGCGGGATCTGCCTGCATGTCGGGTGACGGCCGCGGCGCATCATGCCTCGGCAAAAAAGGCCGCTGGTTGTGCGGCCCAGTTCCGCCACGCTTTCGCAGTCGGCAGCACCATCCGGTGAACGATGACATGAAGAATCTAATACATGTGCCGCAGCAGAATCTGACAGCTGTCATGATCTGTGCATGGACCACCGGGACACCGCTCTGCGACCTGGTATCGCAATGGCGAGGAAGAAGCAGAATTCACACCTGCAGTACGTAGCTATTGGCAGACATCAAGATGGCCCATGCCCAGCGAGAACTGCGATGTCCGCATGAGCTGATGGGGCAGCCCTTGGAGCGCCCAAAGAGCAGCATCAACGCGTGCTGTCACTGGCCAGGGCCGTTAGTTGCACCACCGTTTAGCAGGGCGATTACCTCACTATCGCTCACTTGTGGGAACGAGCCATAGAACTGACCGACCCCAACAAACTCAGCGGGGTAGTCCACGCACACCACTTCATCTGCCAAGTGCCTCACCCGTTCGATACCTTCCACAGAAGCCACAGGCACGGCACAGACCAGCCTCAGAGGCCGAAGCTCCCGCACAGCCCTCAATGCAGCGGTCATCGTGGCCCCCGTTGCTAGCCCGTCGTCCACAACGATAACCACACGCCCCGCTACAGCAGTGGGTGCACGTCCAGACGCATACAGGGCGCGCCGGCGGCGAATCTCCATCAACTGCCTTCCCGCCTCTGCATCGATATAGCTTTTGTCTGTCATGTGCGCATACGGCTCCAGCCAAACGCGCCCCGCCTCGTCGATCGCGCCGATAGCCAGTTCCGGGCTGCTTGGCGCCCCCAACTTGTGCACCATGGCGACGTCGAGTTCGCCCCGCAACTGACTTGCCAGTACGGCTCCAATGGGAACTCCACCTCGGGGGATTGCCAGGATCAATACATGCTGGTCGATGTAGCTCCGGAGTTTCTGCGTGAGCTTCTCAGCGGCCTGCACCCTGTCAGAAAACAGAAAATTGCTCATGCCATACCTTTTCTCTTGAAGGGTATGCTGCCGATCACCGCCCCGGAGATCTCGGCACAGGACTCCAATCTGGACGTTCCACACCAGCGCTGTCAACGATGACGATGTACCGACCGGCGCCAGCCACAGGCCTCCGATCTGCTCTCAGCACCCAGAGCGCGGCACCAGCAAGTTCAGCTTCATCGTATGCCGCGTCGATTACGCCATATTGATCGAACAGTTGATTCAGCGTGGATGGAATGCGAATGCATCCCTTGGACTGCGCTGAGCCGAGACGCCACTCCAGAAAATCCGGATCTGTGGCATGCATTTGCAAGCGGATCTTCAAGAGGGCACCATCTCCCCAACCCTTTGATGCGGGCTGCCAACCCAGGTCAAAGACACGCATCCCCTTGATGCCATATCCGCGAACACCGTTTCTGTTGAACGTTCCTTCCGCTCTAAAATCGGGATTGGCCGGCGTATGGTCGAAGACCCCCAAGGGAGTCATGAAGTGATCAAAGCCGCCTGGTCGCCCGGTAGACACGGGCGATGCGCCTACGAATACGTACTCACCTCGGGCCTTGCGCCACAGCAGCAACAGGGCCTGAACAACGGGGCTGCGGTCTATCACAACTACATATTGTGAATGGCCAGGGGTGATTGCAGCCTGCGCAAAAGCCTCCTCCGTTAGTTCCGCATAACGAGGAAGCGCCGAGACGGGAACAGCCAGCTGGCGATCCACCTGGGTGCGATATACCTGCGCCAACTCCTCAGGACTCGCAGGGGAGTCGCTAGCCAAATTAGCGGCCCTCGCAAAGGAGCAGAACACAAACACCCAAGCAATCGAACGGTGGAGCCACGTGCCATGCATTTGGAAATACATCCATTCGCTCACAGCCCTTGCGGTCCGTAAACAATCCCTTCGACCCCCAGCAATCATGGGGTCAATCGTCGTTTCCCATCAGCAGCGTACAACGGCCTCGCTGCGGCGAATCCTGCCTGCGGAGAATGAACGCCAATCCCTGAGCATGCGCGGCTTTAGCCCGGGCTTGCGGAGTGCTCGTAGCCGCTCATCTGAAACAGGGGCATCCTTTGCCAAGCGTCCGTGGCCTGTCGCAGGCTATCTTCTTCCATGAGATGAAGGCCGCAGTTTGACAGCTCATTCTGCATTCGTATGGAGCCCATCCATAAGCCCAGCCAGTACTGCGTTGCGCTTTCGAAATCGAACTTCAGCAGGTCCGATTGGATGCTCAGAAGATCGGCCAGCTCGCACGGCCCCTTCAATCGCTCCACTGCAGACGCATGGTGCGTCAACGCACGGTGAGCGGCATGCTCCTGCACTTTCCGCATGTTCTCAAAGCCACGGAATACCGCACATAGTGCCTCTGTGGCAAGGCGCATCTGAACACGTTGCGCATCGTTGACAGAAGTTGTTACATCCGCCGATGAGGCGCTATGGTCGGCGCTATTGCCTCGCTTGTTGGTGTTTGACATGGGGAACTCCTTTCATCTTTCAAATGCACAGCCGCTAACATCCAAACGCTAGAAACTCAGCGGCCAGCTATGGTGGTCATGTGTGATGCGGGGTATCAGGCGCCTACCTCCAGGTGGTCTATGACGCGCGAAACACCGCGCGCGACACTCGTTACGCCGATGACGGCATCATGGTCAGGCAATGAGTCGACATGCCCGCTGAGCGTGACGACGCAACCGTCAACATCAATTTTTATGTGATTGGCTTCACGCACTGCGTGGCGATTAAGCGCCGCAATGAGATCTTTCCGAAGGTCCTCCGGATTGACCTGTTGCTTCAGCTGGATTTCGTTGGAAACACCTCTCACGCCAACCAGTGGCCGTATGCACTTTTCGGCGTTCATCGCCTGAAAAGACCAGTCCACCTTGCCGGAGAGGGTTACCCAGCCCTGTTCCACTTCCACCGTGATTTGATTGTGGGGAACCAGTGCATGCCAGCGCAACGCATTCAGCGCTGCCTGCGCGATATCGGTATCGCTGCGTTTGTGCTCGGATGAAAGCGCAACCTCAAGGTCGACGGCAATGCCACGCACACCTGCCACCCGGCGCGCCGCACGCTCTACGGCGTGCTTTTGCAAATAGTTGTCCACCTGACCACTCAGCGTCACAATTCCATCGTTCACGGCCACACCGATCCGCGTGGCATTGATGGAGGCGTCCCAGTGCAACTCAGAGATCACATCTTTCTTCAGTTGGTCGTCGGTCTTCATGAAATTTCTCCTGGCAGAGTGATGATGGGTGCCTGTTGCTTCACGCTCGATGAGCCTAGGCGGCAGCGTCTGTGCATGAAAATAGTTGTCGCCGCAGCCACTTCCTATTGATAGCAAGCTGAGCAGAGCATCGCTGTGGGCTGCATGACCAACCGGCGAAATCCAATGAACTCACCGCAAAGATCGCAGCGGCCGAACTGCCCCTCTGCAAGACGTTCCTTGGCTTCCCGAATGTCACGCAACTCATTTGGGAATAGTTGCTGCGCAAATTCAATTCCTTGAGGAAACTGCGCCAGGACATGCCGCTCCAGTTGGTTGAGCAGATCAGCGAAGAATGTGGATCCCGGCGTCGCTTGCGAAGCGTTGGCAGTCCATACGTTGCCATTCGATCCGAATTCGGTGCGACCGGCCTGCGTGCAGTCTTTCGGGCTGGAGAATCCCATGCCGGCAAATCTTGCGGATGTCATACCATCGCCCCCCGAACCTCATGGTCGCGAGCTGCCGCGACCGCATCGGCGAGCGCCTGCATTTGCTGTGCCACGACCGCGAGAATGTCATCAATCGTCACGATGCCTATTAACTCTCCCGTTGTGCTAGTGACGGGCACACGGCGTACGCGCTTTCGGCGCATCATGGAGAGCAGCTCCAAAATGGAATCCTGGTCTCTGGCCGTGAGCACATCCCGCTTCATGATGTCGCTTACGTGGAAAGTGTGTAGGTTGCGCTTGGCAGCGATCAGTTCAGCGCTGATGTCACGGTCGGTAAGAATGCCGACCACCACACGCGCATGGTCCGCGCGGAGCTCTGTCACCACCAATGAGCCCACATGGTGCGTCTGCATCAACCGGGCAGCTTCGGCGAGCGTCATGCTGGGATCAGTCCAGATGACCTTGCGCGTACAGATTTCGCCAGCAGTCAGGGGGGCGCGCATCACATGCTCCTGAGGAGGGTTAGAGGTAATCTCGGGTGGCCGACGGACTGCGCGAGCACAACACGCTCAGTGGAGCTGAGGCCAAGCGCCCCGGCGAGTTCGCGTCGATCGATGAGGGCACGCACCACCGTTCCAAGGCCCTCCTCGGTGCAGTACAGGTACACGTTCTGTGCGATGCACCCCGTATCGATTGCCGAGAGAAAGCGGCGCTCCTCCGGCGGTGCTTCGTGCATCAATTCAAAATCAACCACATACACCAGGTTGAGCGGAGCGGTAGCTGCAAACTCCTGCAGCCCAGAGGCCGCGCGGAGATCCTCAGCCCTCACGAGAATCAATCTGTGATGTATGGCATCGTAGCGATAGGCCGCTTCAGGCAACAGTGCATAGACCGATATCTCTTGCCAGCCATGCGCCGAAGGCGCCGTCCGGCGCTGCGTTTCGCCACTGCTCACTCCACACGCTGACCAGAGGAGCTCAGCCAGTTGCTGCAGCGTGAGTGGTTCGCTGAGAAATTCGCGTGTGCTGCGCCGGGCGCGCAGCAGCTGTTGCAAAGGCGGCTTTCCATCTGCGTCAATCGGAGGAAGCGGGATGATGTCCCGAACAAGGTCGAGAGGAATGGTGCTCAAAGAAACCTCCATCGATGCGACGCAAAGAACAATCCTGATCTGTGGCTAGATTGCTCTCATGCGCTTGCGTCTACTCTGACGGTTGTCAGATTTTCAGGAAGCGCGCAGTGGTCCAGTCCTTCCGGTGGGTGCAGCCCAGCAAGTCGCCGCCGCTTCCCTGCGATGGTCGTACAACGCCTTGCTATCACTGGCCGACTGCGTTGGCTGTCGCTCGACAGATCAGGCCCCCCACCTCGTTGCGGTTCACGGGTAGTTCTCCGCTCTCAATGCAACCCCGCGATAGCGCACAAACCAGTTCAGCACCACAACGAGACGTTCGCCCCTGAGGCAATGGCGCCTTAACGCACCAACGCAGCGCCGGCCGTCTCACCTGCCGGCTGCAAAGGGCCAAGTGGATTGGTCTGGCGTTCGATCTTTTCAATGCGGGCATTGCCCGAATAATTTCGAAACAGAACCATTCCTTCGTCGTTGGCGACTACCAGGATCTCTATCCACCAGCCCGTTGTGTATGTAATCCGACGGATGTTCAGGAAATCCGACCAGAAGCCACCCTCGCGTCGGCGGTCAATTCGCTCAAAGTGAAACAGGTAGGCGTGGCATCTTTCACGCGCGAGAATGCAGGCATGAATACCCGGCTCTAGAGCCTCAAGCGGAACACCGGAATACGGCGCGAGACGTGCCACGATATCTGGGTAGGGGATTCTGGTGACGTTCTTTCCGGTTTCAGGGTCGAGTCCCAATGTCGGTAAGTCCGCGGTTCGTGTTCGGAAAGCCTCGATTTTCTCCACAGCATCCTGTGCGTCAACAAAGTTCCGAAATGGTGATGGTGTGTCACTAACCCCTCGTGGCAGCAGGGATGAGCAACCGACGCACAGCATGCCTGCCATGATCGGAATGAAGAGCCTTGCACGCTTCATGCGTCCACTATCCCGAATCAATGATCACCTGCTGTTGACCGGCATCAACGATGCTGAGTACATCGGGTTGCTCACAGCGGAAACGCTGCCCACATTGCACCAAAGTGCGCTCTACTGAATGCTGCCTTGACAGCTGTTTGCCTTGACAACGCGCAAGGATCTTTGCGTTGCGCTTTCTAGACTTTGACAATCCGATTGCTCGCAAAGGAGAACCGCATGGCTGCCAAGATGAAAGCTGCAGTGTTCGTGGAGCCTGGCCGCATCGTTCTCGACGAAAAGCCAATTCCCGATATCGGGCCGCTGGACGCACTGGTCAAGGTCACGACGACCACTATTTGCGGCACCGATGTACACATCCTCAAAGGAGAGTACCCGGTTGCCCCGCAACTCACGGTAGGCCATGAACCCGTAGGCACAATAGCCAGACTGGGCTCCGCTGTGCATGGCTATCGAGAAGGTCAACGTGTCATCGCCGGAGCAATCACTCCAAGTGGCTGGAGCAATGCTTGTCTCTGTGGCAGCTGCTCGCAAGATGGAGCGGGCTCTGCGCATGGTTGGAAGCCGATCGGAGGATGGAAGCTTGGAAATACCATCGATGGATGCCAGGCTGAGTATGTGCGCATACCTGATGCGATGGCCAATCTCGCGCCCGTGCCTGACAACCTCACCGATGAACAGGTGCTGATGTGCCCAGACATCATGTCAACCGGATTCGGCGGCGCCGAGCGCGCAGGCATCCAGATTGGCGACATGGTCGCAGTCTTTGCACAAGGCCCCATCGGCTTGTGTGCAACGGCTGGAGCCAAGCTGCGCGGCGCCAGTTTCGTTATAGGGGTGGACAAAATCCCAGCCCGCTTGGACATGGCACTCGCGATGGGAGCCGATCATGTCATCGATGCCAGTCGCGTTGACCCTGTCGATGAAATCATGCGATTGACCGGTGGACGGGGCGTTGATGCAGCCATCGAGGCTCTCGGCACGCAACAGACCTTTGAATCTTGCCTGCGGGTGCTGCGTCCCGGGGGGACTCTGAGCAGCTTGGGGGTGTATTCCAGCGATCTTCGCGTACCGTATGCTGCCTTTGCCGCTGGCCTGGGAGATCACCATATCGTCACCACCCTTTGCCCCGGTGGCAAGGAGCGCATGCGCCGGCTGTTGTCCGTAATCGCAGCCAAGTGCGTTGACCTCGGTCCTATGGTGACGCATCGATTCCGGCTCGATGACATAGAAGCTGCTTATGAACTTTTCAGCCACCAACGCGATGGGGTTCTCAAGGTGGCCATCGTGCCCTGAAAGGCTCCCAGCAACCATGCGGCGTTGCCGTCGAACCCCACCCCCATGCAGGCCCCACTGGCTTCTGGATGGGCATCTTGCACTGCACGGCTATTCCAGCGCAGCCGGAACGCGCTTGTGAAAAGGTCCTTGGATCCAAGCCACATGAAAGACTCCCATCCAGCAGGAGCCCCATCGATTTCGCACCGTCAAGAACGCTCGCATGTGGCAGAGCATTCTCGGGAACTGGTATTGAGGCTCGCACGAGCGCTAGGCGCCGAACTGGTGGAGACACATATCTCCTGGATTCTTCTCACCCCCGCGTTGGCATTCAAATTGAAGAAGCCGGTGCGGCTGCCATTCCTCGACTACTCCACGGCCGAGCGCAGACGCATCTTTTGCGAAGAGGAGGTGCGCCTGAACCGCAGGCTTGCGGCCTCGCTGTACGAAGGTATCTCGCGGGTCACAGGGTCTGCGCAGGCGCCTGGCATCGATACGGATGGCCCCACGCTGGACTATGCGGTGCGCATGAAGCGCTTTCCTGCGGGAGCGCTGTTTTCTGAGCGCCTGAAGGCAGGCAGCTTGGGCGCACAGGAGGTGGACCGGTTCGCCCACCGACTGGCCACATTCCACGCAAAGGCCACCTCGGCAGCAGCAGATATCGATCCTGTCGGCGATCTCCCACTGCGTCGGGCACAGGCGGCGCTGTCCGGAGCGCGATCACTTTTTTCATCCGCCGATGCCCATGCCCTCGCGGCATGGCTCGAAGCGCGATGGCGTGCCGTGCAGCACCTTTGGCAGCAGCGTGTGCGCGCAGGCAAGATCCGCGAAGGGCATGGCGACCTTCATCTGGCCAACATCGTCGCATGGCGCGGCGAAGTCATGGCCTTCGACTGTATCGAATTCGATCCGTCGTTGCGCTCGCTAGACATCGTCGACGACGCCGCTTTTGCACTGATGGACTTTGCTGCACGTGGCCGCCCCGATCTGGGTTGGCGTTTTTTCAACGCCTGGCTGGAACACAGCGGCGAATACGAAGGGCTCGGTCTGCTGCGCTTTTACCTGGTAAGCCATGCGCTCGTTCGCGCACAGGTCGAACACCTGCGCGCACCGGATGACAGCGCTGCCCCAATGTACGCGCGAACTGCACTGGAATGGAGCCGCCTCGCCCATGCGCGCCTGGTCATCACATATGGATTGCCGGGCTCCGGGAAAACCTATGCCTCGCAACGGCTTCTGGAGCATGACGGCGCCATTCGCATCCGCTCAGACGTTGAAAGAAAACGGCTCCTGGGCCTGGACTTGCTGGCTGACACGCGGGCCGAGGGGTTTGACGCGTACAACCCCACGCTCACCCACCAAACCTATGCTCGCCTGCTGGCACTCGCGCGTGTCGCACTCCAAGAGGGCCTCCCGGTGGTGCTGGATGCCGCGTTCCTTCGCAGGAGCGAACGCGTTTCCGCCAGGGCACTGGCCGAAGCACTGCAAAGGCCCTTCGCCATCCTGGCCTGTGAGGCCCCCATGCATGTTCTGCGGGAACGACTGCGACTGCGCAGTGGCGATGCATCGGAGGCCAACGAAGCGGTGCTGGAGCAACTGCTCGCCGTAGCGGAGCCGCTGACCGCCAGCGAGCAAAATGAAGTCATCGCCAGTGCGTGAGAGATGTCGCCTTGCTTTTCAAGGTCCATGTTGCTGGGCCGTCTGTCGCCCTGGGCAAGAATGCGATCTGAGCGGACACCTGTCGGCAGGTTGCGAAGATTGCTGTCCGTCACGATGGTGCATCAACGCTCGAGCACATAGCTGCCAGGTGCGTCGGCCAATGGCAGACAGCCATCTGCACCAAGATGCGGCGGCCGGACTCGTGCACCTGAGTGCTCTGCGAGCCACTGCTGCCACGCCGGCCACCAGGAGCCTGCATGCATTGGCGCTGTGTTCAGCCATTCTTCGGGACCCAAATAGGGTTCACCTGCGGCACGAGTAAGCATCCAGTAGCTGTGATGGGACGTCGGATCTGGCGGATTGACGATACCGGCGTTGTGCCCACCGGTGGTGAGCACAAAGGTTACTTCGGCAGAAGTGAGCCGGTGCAGCTTGTGTACCGATCGCCAAGGGGCCACATGGTCTGTCAGCGTAGCCACGGCAAAGGTGGGCAGCACCATCCGATCAAGGAGCACTGGCGCATCGCCAACACGGTAACGGCCTTCCGCGAGATCGTTGCACAAAAACAAGCGGCGCAGGTACTGCGAGTGCATCTTCGCTGGCATGCGGGTTGCATCGGCATTCCATGCCATGAGATCGTTCATGCTGGTGCGCTCACCCAGCAAATAGCGGTGAACCAGGCGGGACCACAGCAGGTCGTAGCTGCGCAACATGCTGAAGGCGGCCGCCATCTGCCGTGCTGTGAGGTAGCCAGCTTGCTCCATTTGGGCTTCCAGCAGGCTTAACTGACTCTCATCGACAAACAGCCCCAATTCGCCCGGCTCGCTGAAGTCCATCTGTACGCCGAAATAGGTTGTGCTGGCCAGCCTTGCATCTCCGTCCCGCGCCATTGCCGCAGCGGCAATGGCCAGCAGTGTTCCTCCCAGGCAGTAGCCCGTCGCATGTACCCGGCCTTTCGGACAAATGGCATTCACGGCACCAAGCGCAGCATGGAAACCAAGTGCCAGGTAGTCATCCATGCCCAGGTCATGATCGCCTTTCCGGGGGTTTTTCCATGAGATGCAGAACACCGTGTGCCCCTGGTCCACCAAGTATTTGACGAGGGAGTTGCTCGGTGACAAGTCCAGGATGTAATACTTCATGATCCACGCTGGAACAATAAGCACCGGCTCTTGGTACACCGATGAGGTGGTTGGTGAATACTGGATCAACTCCATCAGGCGGTTGCGCAACACCACCTTGCCTCGGGTGCAAGCGACGTCGCGGCCAGGTTGAAACTGCTCACTTCCAGCAGGAGGAGCGCCACGCGCCAGGCGATCCACGTCCTCTGCCCAGTATCTGAATCCACGCAACAGGTTGGCGCCGCTTTCCAGCGCGGTCTTGCGGATGACCACCGGATTCGCCCAGGGGAGATTGCCGGGCGATAGCATGTCGAGCCATTGGCGTGCGCCGAACGCAACGAGGTCCTCATGATGTTTCTCAACACCCGTCACGCCGTGGGTGGCCGCCCACCACCACTGTTGTGACAGCAGGAAGGTCTGGTGCCAGAGATTAAAAGGCCATGACTCCCAGTCAGCTTCGGCAAAATGCTCGTCACGCACGGGCAGTTTGGCGCGGGCGCGGGCTGGCTGGAGGTAGCTGCGCATGAAGTCACCCAGGTAGCCGCCCAATCGCTGAACTTGATCAAACGCCAGACATGCCAAATCCAGGCGCTTGCCGGGCAAGACTGCCAGATGCGCTGCCCAATCCAATTGGGCCAGAAGTCCGGCTGCGGGCGACAAGCCACCGGTCATCCGTGCAAGCGCTGCGCGAACCTGGATATCCAAGTCTGAATTCACCGAGGGTAGAGAGTCGCTTTGCATAAAACTTCCTGGAGTGCAACAGTCTGGCTGCTAGCGCACGGACTCCAAGCAGACCGCCGTCACAAAGATACTGGCGCCACACATGGAACGCGTGCTCAGCATGCAGATCATTGCGCCTGATTTCGCAGCCGATGGCGTGTGCGCGGTATTTCCTTCGGCACGCTACCCATCGACCCAAGTAGAAAACGCCATCGGGCAGATGGATTGACGCAGCGCAATCCTGGAACAGATATCGGTCGATCGGGTCTGGGACAGGCCTCACATTTACCAACCGTTCACGCACTGTTGCCAACACATCAGCGTCGTTTTCCATGCCGTAGCAACGGCGTCCTAGACTTCTGCCAAGGACTCTTCAGGAGTGCGCGATGAATGAAGCAACTCAACGCGATGCCCAACTGACACGCAACTTGGTAGCACGTATCGGCGCCATGTTGCAGCTGTTGCAGGAATCGGTCTCCATTCAACGGCGCATGGTGCATGCGGGTGATGCCATCTACCGGGTTGGACAGGAGTTTGGCTGTCTCCATATGCTCAACTGCGGACTGGTCAAACTCGTGAGTCTGTCCGCGGAAGGTCGTGAGCAGCTGGTCTCGCTCCACTTCAGAGGGGACTGGCTCGGGGTGGATGGCCTCGCAACCGGGCAATACGCCTGCGATGCGATCGCACTCGACACCGGAGAGGTCTGGTCAGTCCGATACGAAGCACTACTACAAGCCTCCGCGCGCACTCCCGCACTGCTAATGGCCTTGCACGAAGCCATGAGCCGCGCGCTCGCCTTGAACCATGAATCACTGCAGTCCCGTCTTTCGCTGCCAGCGGAAGCCCGGGTGGCAGAGTTCCTGCGCTACTGGTCTGATGCTTTGGCGCAGCGCGGCCAGCGCACCGACCGAATCACGCTGTACCTTTCACGCTCGGAGATAGGTAACTACCTGGGTATGACGCTGGAGTCTGTGAGCAGGGCTTTGTCGCACTTGGCCCGCGTCGATTTGATTCGCTTTCTGGAGAAGGGGCGGCGCGACATCGAGATTCCACGGATGGAGGCGCTCAGCGGCTTTATTCAAAGAACCGCCAATGCCTAACACGGCGGACGCAGTGCCGTTGCTATTGCATACCTCAATTCCATGCAAGTGCAGGGCTTACGCAAAAAGCTCCATCCTCGCAGCGACCCTATGAGCTCGCCAGAGAATCCAGACATCAGCAATATGGGAAGCGCAGGCGACCTCTCCCGCACGAGTTCGGCCAGCTCAATGCCGCGCATCCCGGCCCCCAGGGCGATGTCGGAGAGGAGCAAGTCGAACGCGATATCGGACTCCAGCAGCCTCAGAGCCTCCTCCGCAGTCGCACGGAACTCCACCTTGCACTGCATTGACGCAAGAAACCTCTCAATCACATACCGAAGCTCGCAATCGTCCTCGACCAGCAGTATCCTCAGCCCAGTGGGAAATTCATGGTCTGGCTCGCTCGGCTGCCGAGGCTCCCTGCCCCCTTCCGCGCGAACTTGCGGCAGGTAGAGCGTCACGGTAGTCCCCTTCCCTGGCTCGCTTTGCAGGGCGACCGCTCCGTGCGATTGCCTGGCAAATCCATAAACAGTAGACAACCCCAAGCCAGTGCCACGACCACTTTCCTTGGTGGTGAAAAAGGGCTCGAAGGCATGCGCCTTGACAGCCTTGGTCATACCAGCGCCCGTATCCGTAACGGCGATCCTCACATAGCCGGCTTCGTTCGGCTCCACCCCAGGATCCATGAGTTCGTCAGGCAGTGTGGCCTGTGCTCTGCATACGAAGGCCAAGACACCACCGCCGGGCATGGCGTCACGTGCATTGATGGCAATGTTCAGCAACGCAGACTCAAGTTGTATCGGATCCGCCAAGCACAGCAGCGCTTCAGCTTCAAGGGTGATGATGATGCGCTGGTCGAGCGTTCGACGAAGCATATCTGTCAATGAGGAAAGCAGCTCGGATATGTCCAGCACACTGGCCTGAAGTACTTGCCGTCTCGAAAAGGCGAGCAGCTTTTCGGTGAGCTCGGAGCCACGTCGGGTCGCGCGGCTCGCGGCATCCACGAGCTGCCGGATGTGACCATCGGTCGCGCAAACAGGCATACCTTCGAGCATTTGAAGGTTGCCCGAAATCACGGTCAGAAGGTTGTTGAAGTCATGGGCTATGCCCCCTGTGAGCTGGCCGATGCTCTCCAGCCGCTGTGCATGGCTCAGGGCCTCCTCACTTTTCGCACGCTGAAGCACCGTCGAGAGCAGATTCGACAGAGAACCCAGGAAACGGCCTTCATGGTCGCTGAAACGCCCAGCAATGCGCGAACGCGCGCTCAATACGCCAATGGTGCGTCCGCAGTCTGACAGCGGCACAGCCAGTTCGCTGGGCCAGTGCGCACCCTCACGGCTACCCGCACTCGCAATCACAGCCTGCCCTGTGGCAACCACTTGGCCTGCAGGTAGGGTTGGTTGGTTGGGAAGCAGTCCACCGACATACTCCCCCGCTGCCATGCCAATGCCTGCGGCAATGCGAAAATCGAGTTCATCAGGCTCGAGTATCAGAACAGCCGCACTCTCTACTTCAAGTGCTTCAGCGGCCATTGCAGGCACTTGCCTCAGCACTGCCTGCGGTTCGCGCGCATTGACCGCGCTCCGGCCGAACTGGGCCAGGCACTCGGCATAGCGAGCACGCTGAAAGGCTTGCTTGACATGGGGATAGGCCCCCACACCGCGCACCGCAGCCACGATGTATGGCAGGCCTCGCTCCTGAAGTGGACTCAGCGCTATTTCCACCATCACCTCGCTGCCGTCACACCGCTTGGCAACCAGCTCCATGTGCGTTCCCATCGGCCTTGCGCGTGGATGCGCCGCATAGGCTTCGCGGTAAGCGGCATGGCGAGGCCGAATGCCATCGGGGACCAACTCATCCACCGGCAACCCGCAGAATGCCTCGGCAGAATAGCCCAGCAGCTCAATGGCTGCCGGATTGGCCAGGACAATCTGGCCTTGCAGATCGACCAGCAGCAAGGCATCCGGGTAAGCAGCGAACAGCGCACGGAAGACCGTGCAGTCGCTGAAGCCGGGGATCACCGGGTGGGCGCTCACGACGAGTCAACCTTGGGAATAAAGATGTAGCCAGCGCCGCGCACGGATTTGATGATCTGCGGATTCTGCGGATCTGCCTCCATCTTGCGACGCAGTCGCCCAACCTGCACATCGATGGTGCGATCGAAAGGGCTGGCCTCGCGCCGGTGCGTGTACTCCAGAAGGAAATCACGCGATAGCACCCGTCCGGGGTTCGCGATGAAAACTGCGAGAAGATCGAACTCACCGGTCGTCAAATTAACGTCGAGCCCAGAGGGGTCCCTCAAACGGCGGGCAGCAGTGTCCAGTTCCCATTGAAGAAAGCGGTGAGCGGTTCGCCCGACCAAGAGCATCCTCGCCATGGCAGGCTCGGCATTCGGGGCAAGACGGCGCAACACCGCTTTGATGCGCGCCAATAGTTCCCGAAGGTCGAACGGCTTGGTCACGTAATCATCTGCACCAACCTCCAGGCCGACCACTTTGTCGACAGGGTCACCACGGCCAGTAATGATCACCAGCCCACAGCGCCAATGCTCGCGCAGCTGGCGCGCGATGGCGAAACCATCTTCTCCAGGCAAACCCAGGTCGAGCAACACAAGCGCCGGGGCATCGCTGTCCATCAGGGATATCAAGGAAGCACCCGTGTGAAGCTGGCTAACGCGAAACCCTTGCCTCAACAGATAGCCGGCAAGCAGCGAGGTGATTTCTTCCTCGTCGTCAAGGACTGCGAGATGGATGGGCGAACTCACCGCACCATGTTACTTGTGCCTTGGCTGTACATCAATGCCACCCTACCGCAAGCCCAACCCCTGACGCGGCCCACGCGGCTACCGGAGCCTATTCCCGCCAAGTGCTTCAGCCCGGGTCGCGCTCGAGCCTCTCCGGCATCGGAAGCGGCAGCATTGCCAAGATGAGCGAGGGGGAATTTCTCATTGTCTGCGCCCCGTCAATTCGGGCACGGCCCCGTGGAGCCAAGCTTCATTGGGGTTCAGCGCTTCTGGGGCGCTCCATGCATCCATCCAGTCCCCAGGAAGGCAGAAGCGGCTGCCGAATCCAAGTGAACTGCCTGAGCAGAGCTCCGGTATCTGGTAGCTACCCACACTACTGCCAAGTACCGATATTCGCCACGTAGTTATGCTTAGTCGCGCCGGCTAGCCCCAATCAAAAATCCGTTCAATGATGAGCCATCCAGGCTCGTTGCCTTTGTTGAAGGCCCATGCCCATGGACGTCCAGACATCTCATGCCGCTAGTCATGCGCTGCCCCTTGTACCGTCTGCGAACCACGCGCCGGGACGTTGTGCCCTTTGCCCAGTGCGCAGCCATTGCCTGCCCTCATGGTCGGATAGTGGCACCGAATTCGAGCGGTTGCAGATCGGCCAGCGCCGAGTACGCAAGGGGCAAGCTATCTACCGCGAAGGAGACCCGTTCTTCTTCATGTATGCCGTTCGGGCGGGGACATTCAAGTCGACCGTCACCTTGAAGGAAGGCCGCGACCAAGTGATTGCTTTCCATCTGCCCGGAGAAATCATAGGGTTTGATGGACTCGCCAATGGTCATCATCCATCAACCGCCGCAGCCATGGAGGACTCCGAGGTATGCGCCGTGCCATTTTTCGAACTCAACGAGTCTGCGGAAAAATACCGCCTGGTGCGCAACCATATCAACAGCTTGATCACCACCGAGCTGGTGCGCGAGCGCAGTGTGATGTCCCTGATCGCCACGACGCATTCCGTGAAGCGCGTCGCCGCCTTCCTTCTCAACCTGGCCAGCCGCATGCAAGAGCGAGGCTACTCTGCCCGTGAAATCCAACTGCGCATGACCCGCGAGGAGATAGGCGGCTACCTCGGCATGACTCTGGAGACTGTCTGTCGCAGCCTTACCGCTTTCGCCAAGCAGGGCTATATCGATGTGCATCGACGCCACATCGAGATTCTTGACACCGAGGGGTTGTGCAACCACTATGGGCTGAGTGCGAAAGGCTATCTGGAATGATCCCAGCAATGGACGCATTTGCCTCGTTCAATCCGCCATGCCCATGTCTGCTATGAGCTGATGGCTCTGGGGCCATTGAGGCCGCGCCAAGAGGCAGACCCTCTAAATGTGGTGAGATGCGAACGCGATAAGCTCCGCTCCCGTGCGCAGTCCCAACTTGCGCTTGATGTTCGCGCGATGGACGTCCACGGTGCGTGTGCTGAGCTTCAACGCCGTAGCGATTTCTTTTGTGGACTTTCCCAGCTTGAGCAACTCCAGCACCTCCGTCTCACGCACGCTCAAGCCGGGTGTATCACCGCCTTCGTCACGACTCACACGCATGCGCTTCAGATTCCGATTGAGCAAACGAGCCCCTAGGCGCGGACTCATCCAGATCCCGCCGTCAAGCACCGCATGTACAGCCGGCACGATGTCGGCGTGCGCGTTGTCTTTCATGACGTAGCCACGGGCACCCAATGCAAGAACCTGCTCACCGTACAGCATCTCGTCTTGCATGCTCAGTACAAGGGTCGCACGATCGGCCTGTGCTGCAACCACAGCGCGCACTGTGTCGAGGCCGCCAGAATCACCCGTACCCATATCAGTGATAACGAGATCGGGCTTTTTCTCCTCAATCAACAAGAGCCCTCGCTTCAAGGAACTGGCGGCTCCGACGATACAAAGGTCCGGTCGAACAGAAAGCAACGCCTCCAAGCCGAAGCGAATGATGTCGTGGTCATCAATAACAACAACCGTCTTGCTCATGACTGGTGTGGATCGCTTTTCACGGACGGATGAATCGATGCACCTGATGCCGGCAAACGCGCATCGCGTGGCGGAGCATCATCGGAGACAAGGGCTTTCCTTGGCTGGGCGGGCCACCGCAGTCGGACTATACAACCGTGGCCGCAGCGGCCACGCAGGACAAGCGTCCCATCCAGCGCCCTCGCCCGAGCTTGCATGGACTTGAGGCCAAGCCCCAACCGCTCAAGAGGCAGAAGGGAGAAGTCGCACCCATCGCCATCATCACGCACTGTCAGTCCGCACTGGTGACCTGCGCGAAAAAGCCGAATCTGGACCGACCTTGCCCTTCCATGCCGTACCGCGTTCGTGACAGCTTCCTGAACAATGCGAAAGACGTGGCCAGCGGCACTGGCAGGGATGTCCGAAAAATCACCACGGGCTCGCAAGCCGCAATGGATAGCACGCATTTCGGATACATCGCTCGCATACTGCTCCAGCGCATGACGCAGCGCACCCGCTTCCTCTCCCGCAGGCAGTATGCCCCGCGCAAGTTGTCGCACCCGCTCTGAAGCGAGCTTCAACTGCTCCTGCATCTTGTCAAGCAGCGTCTCCACGGCACGTGGTGACTCCATGCGACAGCGTGCCGATTGGAGCAGCATCGCAATGCCCGTCAAGGCCGACCCCACCGAATCGTGCAGCTCCCTCGCGATTTCTGCATGCCACAGGTCCGACTCCTTGAAGAGCATCCGCTCGAATCGGAGATTGAGTTCATCCAGTTCACGATGGGCTGCCAGCAATGCCTCTTGTGCCTGCACACGCGCAGTGATATCGCGCAAAAGCACTATGAAGATGCGCTGCCCGTCCGCATCCTCAGTCGCCGAGACAGAGAACTCTGCAGGAAATGGAATGTGTCCGAAGCGCATGCACTGTGCTGTAGTGCTCCTTACTTCATCAAGATCGCCGCAACCGGTTGATGCCTCGGCTTCCCGGCTGTATATCACCCATCCCTCTTCGGTAAAAAGCGCATGCAACGGGCGCCCCAGCACGCGGGGTTGCGAGTAGCCGAAAATGGTCTCCGCTGCGGCGTTGAACATCTGTATGCGGCCCTGCGCATCGGTAACAACGATGGCGCTCCTAGCTGTGTGGAGAATTCCAGCCAGTTGACGCTCGCTGCGAGAGAGGGCATAGCGGGAAGCCTCGACGGTATGGGCGGTCTTTTTCAGGGCCTCGCCCAACTCATCTGCCTCGCGAAAGGCAAGGCTTCCCATCTCGGAATCGTGGGTGCTCAGGGTGGACGCCGCATCGCGCAATTGCCAAATCGAGCGAACCAGCTTGCGCTGCAGCCACAAGGCTCCGGCCAAACTGATTGCCAGCATGAGGGCAAGTGAAGCGGCCAGCATTGCTGCTGCGCGTTGAGCGGCGGCATAGAACTCGCTCTGCGGGATGCTGACAATCGCTGACCATCCGATCGAGGGCAGCGTGTGGTAAGCCGCTACCGCCGGGGTTCCATCCAGAGTGACGCCCTCGAACGTTCCGAAGGCTTGTCCCTCTAGGTTTTGCTGGAGTGACTCAGGGAGCTTGCGTCCAACGAGGTGGTTCCGCAGAGGACTCCTGGCAGCAATGCGGCCATTTCCATCAACAATGGCAACAATCCAGCTGGCGGGGACCGGAATCTGTTCTACAAGCGCTTGTAGACGGTGAGCATCCAGTATCGCAAAAAGGGCGTAGGCTGGCCGCCCATCGCGGTTGATGGGAACACCCATTGCGATGACCTGCGTATTGCTGACAGGGCTCATGAGAAGGTTCACCACCGCAGGCTTTCCCGTGCGAAATACTTCCGTGAAATCAGAAGGCATCACACGGGCCGGGGTGTTCCGGAGTTCGAAGAATGAATTGACCACCTGTTTCCCGGAGGGGCGGATCAACACAATTGCATCTGCCTGAAGCTCCGCTGCGAGCGTCCTGGCACTGCGATGAAAGTCAGCAAGGTCGCCACTGGCTGGCACCAAGGTTCCGAGCCGGTTCAAAGCAGCCTGTGTATCCTCAATCCGGCCTCGCAGAGTACGTGCAAGCCACGCGGCCTTGTCCACGGTCTCTTGCGTCATCTCCGAACGCTGATGCAGATACCCCAGATAGACGACACCTGCACCCGCGAGCAATGCCAGCAGATGGCAAGCAAGCACCAGCTGGATCAATAGCCGCCGAATAGTCGGCTTGTATGAACGTACGGGCACAGAAGACGGGCCTTGTCTGCATGTTCGAGTACGAAAGGTACACCCCAGCGCACCGGATATGCCTTGATAAGGATCAAGCGAACCAGCGCGCTGATCCTGGTGCGCGCGAGGAATTGGCGCCGAAGATGTCTCCTCTGCAATCCTCTCCAGCATTCGATTGTTGAGAAGCGTCAGTTCTCGAGGAAGCCGCCCTTCTATAGTGATTCAGCGCTTGTTCATCTGGAAAGCGGGAGTGCGAAGGACGAATGCTGGGATGCAGTGCAAGGCACGCAGAGCGCCAATAGCTTGGGCCATTGCCACGCCGCACGACGAAGCAGGTGCCCCCCCCCGCAGCGGTACAACGCATCTCCCGCTTTCTACGTGAACAGGGCCTTGCGGTGTTGCATTACCTGCGCCGCTTCAATCATCTTTTCATGAGGAGGCTGAAATGAGCAATTTGAGAGTACTGGACCCGTTCTTCGGCAATGACGTTGAAGCGGCTATCCGTCGCTTCTTCTCCCCTGGCATGACCGAACCTGATTCACCCTATATGAAAATGCGCATCGATGTCACCGAAGGCGACAAGGCATTCAAGGTAAAGGCGGACATCCCTGGCGTGAAGAAGGAGGACATTGCAGTCAAAGTCGATGGCGATGTCGTCAGCATCGAAGCGCAAATGAAAAGTGAGAAGGAGACCGTTGGCAATGGTGACAAGGTCCTGCGTAGCGAACGCCACTACGGCGTCATCTCCCGCACCTTCAGTCTTGGTCAGAACGTCGACGAAGCAAAGGTGAATGCAAAGTACATGGACGGTGTGCTGACGCTTGAACTGCCCAAGAAAGCAAGCCGCAATGGCTCCACGCCTATCGTCATTCAATAGCACGCCCCGATAGAGGCTGTCGCTTTGCATCGATGGCCCTGGCGCCTGGTCCCCTAAGGTCAATGGGCCATCAAAACCGGTATCGTCATGGCATCCAGCACTGACCGTGTGGTTCCACCGAGAACCCACTCGCGCAACCGTCCATGGCCATAACATCCCATGATCAGTAGATCCGCGCCAAGGTCAGCCGTGCGCGAAAGCAGCATCTCGCCAGTCTTTTCAGGTTCATGCGCCTCAACGTGCCATTCCGCCCGCACGCCGTGTGCAGTCATGTAGGTCCTGAGTTTCAACGCGTCCCCCTCGACGCCGTCTGAGTCGTCCCCCCAGGCGATGACATGGACACTTTCAGCGGCGTGAAGAAAGGGCCAGGCGAAGTACATCGACCGGGCGGCTTCGCGTGTATCTTTCCAGGCAATCACAACTCGTTTACCTGGAACGCTTGGCGTACCGATAAACGGGATCACGAGTGCGGGCCTTCCACTTTCGATCAGAACATCCGATACGAAACTTGGCGGCAGCCTGGCTGCAGCTGGATCACCTGGATCAGGCTGACCAAGTATCAGCAAGTCGGCATACAGCGCTTGCTTCGCTACCACTCCGGATACAGACATGACTTCAGCGCTCGCCCAAGTGGCGGCCACCCACGACTTTGGCAGCGCGGCCTGGAAGGCTCGGGCCGCCCTCTCGCGACACTCCGCATCCAGAAGCGCCACATTTGTGGCAGCAGCCGCGATATCCGGAGGATATGACAGCGTCACCAATGCCGGCGTCACGGCATAGAGCGCTGCAAGTTCGGCGTCCCATTGCTCGGCAAGGCCCAAAGCAATCTCGAGGCGCAAAGCAGAAGCTTTTGTCGAGTCGAGATGAACGAGGATTTGGCGCGGCACCTTGATCATTTCGAACTCCAATCGAAGGGACCAGATACCCCGAAAGTAGCCGCCGTTCACATCAATATTCTGACCACCGTCAAGAGCTCTAGAACTGAGGTGCCACTTTGCCTTTCGCCCATTCTCAGGAAACTCACGGGCCTGGTGCGATCCCCAGAATGCAGCCGCCGCCAATGGCTTGCGCAGCATCCGCAATTGCGCCAGCGCAAGTGCACTGCAAATCGGATGCGGCATCGTCAGTCCTCTGCCAATGAGGAGATCCCATGCCGACGCTGCCACCTCATCTTGGACCGGCAATGGTTGAAGAGGCGCAGGCCCGTCGCCCTGAGCCAGGCCATTGAGCGCCGGGGTGCAGCCCGTGGCTCCCCCTCCCCGGAGACATGCCGACCATTGCGACGACAGGCGCGCCTGCATTTGGAGTTGACTTTGACAATTCGCCATCTCGACCTCCTGCTCACTCCGGGCTCCGTCGCCGTTTTCGGTGCGTCCCGTCGTCCCGGCAGCGTCGGTGCCACGGTCTGGCGCAACTTGCGTGCAGGACGCTTCGCCGGCCCGGTCTATGCGGTCAACCCCAAGTACAGCACGCTGGATGGCGTGCCTGTGTCCGCCAATGCAGCACATCTGCCCGAAGCACCGGAACTTGCACTGCTGTGCACGCCCGCCCACACGATTGCACCTCTGGTGGCAGAACTTGCGAATCGTGGAACACGGGCGGCGGTCATCATGACTGCGGGCCTCAGCGATTCTCAAAAGCGGGCCGTCCTGGATGCCAGCAAGCCTTGCCTCATGCGGCTGCTCGGGCCGAACTGCATTGGCCTCTTGAGTCCCCACGTCGGCCTCAACGCAAGCTTTGCACATACGGATGCATTGCCTGGCGAAATCGCATTCGTTTCACAATCGGGGGCGCTCGTCACTGCGATGCTTGACTGGGCAAGAAGCCGTGGGATCGGGCTATCCCATATGGTGTCTATCGGCGACAGTTTGGATGTCGACTTCGGTGACTTGCTGGACTACTTGGGCAGCGATTCCGCAACGCGCGCCATCCTGCTCTACATCGAGTCGGTGCAGTCGCCACGCAAGTTCATGTCCGCGGCTCGTGCAGCAGCCCGCAACAAGCCAGTGATCGTAGTCAAAGCCGGGCGGACGGAGCACGGACTGCGTGCAGCCGCTTCGCACACTGGCGCGCTGGCTGGCGCCGATGCGGTCTACGACGCCGCCATCCGGCGCGCCGGCATGCTTCGGGTCGACACGCTCCAGGCCCTGTTTACTGCGGCGGAAACGCTCGCGCGTTTCAGAGAGAACCGCGATGAAGTGCTGACCATCCTCACCAATGGAGGTGGCGCTGGCGTGCTGGCGGCCGACGCGGCCGAGCGCACCGGCATTCAATTGGCGGCCCCCGGCGCGGCGCTGCTCGATCGCCTGAGTGCGCAATTGCCTGCAAGTTGGTCTCACGGCAATCCTGTAGACATTCTCGGCGATGCGCCAGTCGAGCGCTATACGGCTGCGCTGTCCGCTGTGCTTGGCGATCCGTCAAGCGGAGCGGTGCTGTTCCTGCACGCCCCCACCGCTATCGTCCGAAGCGATGACATCGCGCGTGCATGTCTGCCACTGATCAGAGCGGCCGCACCAAGGGTCATGAGTGTCTGGCTCGGCGGCAGCACAGTCGCGGGCGCCCGCCAGTTGTTTGAGGAAGCCGGTGTGCCCGACTATCCGACACCCGAGGAGGCGGTGCAGGCTTTCGGGATGCTGCAAACCTACCGCCGCAATCAGGACATGCTGATGGAGACACCCGCCACGAGCGAGAGTTCCGCTCCCGATGGCGCCAAGGCGCGCAGCCTGCTCGATGCCGCGCTGTCCGAAGGGCGTGAATGGCTTGGCGCACAGCAGGTTCGCGACCTGCTGCAGGCCTACGGCATTCCAGTCGTTCCCACGACCACCGTCCCCCTTTCCCCAGAAGCTGTCTTCACGGCGGCGCGCGAGCTGAGCTACCCCGTCGCGGTGAAGATAGCCTCGCAGGATATCCCCCACAAGTCGGATGTGGGCGGTGTACGACTCGGCATTCACGACGCGTCATCCCTCGGCAAGGCAATCGGCGAGATGCTGAGCGATGTGAAAGCGGCTCGCCCCGACGCGCACCTCGAAGGCTTCATCGTGCAGCCGATGGTGGTTCGCCCCAACGCGCATGAGCTCATCGTGGGCGCCACCATCGATAGCGTTTTCGGTCCGGTCATTGCGTGCGGCCAGGGAGGGACTGCGGTCGAGGTCGCAATGGACAGCGCCGCCGCATTGCCCCCCCTGAACCGGAGCCTGGCGCGTGAACTCGTATCGCGCATGCGCGTGTCGCGCCTGTTGGCGGGCTATCGAAACCGCCCGGCCGCCCATGTGGATGCGCTCTACGACGTGCTGATCGCGGTGTCGCAGATGCTGGCCGACCTGCCGGGACTCGCGGAGCTCGACATCAATCCACTGTTGGTCGATGAACGCGGTGTGCTGGCCTTGGATGCACGCGTGCGCATCTCAAAGACGGAGCCCGCCGGTGCTGAGCACTTCGCCATCCTGCCCTATCCCAGCGAATGGGTGCGCAACTATCGCTGGAATGGCCGCACGATCACGATACGGCCGATCCGGCCCGAAGACGAGCCGCGGCATCGGCAGTTTCTGGAAGGCCTAGCCCCGGATGACCTGCGTCTACGCTTCTTTCTGGCAAGGCCAGCGCTGCAGCACAGCGAGTTGGCCCGAATGACGCAGATCGACTACGACCGTGAGATGGCTTTCATCGTGGACGCCCCCGGCTCGGACGGTGGTCTCGAAATGCTGGGGATCGGCCGAACGGTGTGCGATCCTGACCGTATCGAGGCCGAGTTCGCGCTCGTCGTGCGCTCCGACCTCAAAGGCGTCGGGTTGGGAACGCTGTTGCTTGGTCAGTTGATTGAGCATGCGCGCAGCCGGGGCGTCATTCGGCTGGCTGGCGTCGTGCTGCGCGAGAACACCCGGATGCTGGCTCTCGCTCACGCAATGGGCTTCGTTGCCGCGCCGGTGGAGAAAGGCGATGGGAGCATCCGGCGCGTAGTGAAAGTGCTGAATCAATCCGTCACCCACGCTCCTTGATCGGGCGCAAGCGCTGACCTGCCGCGTGTGCCAAGAATTTGTCACTCGCGAGAGCGGCCGGTCGCGAGTGGATCGTCCATCGCTGCGGCCGAGGAGATTTCAACCATGTTCCACCGTATTCTCGTCCCTATCGACGGCAGCAAGACTGCAGCAATCGGCCTTCAGGAGGCGATCCGCCTGGCGGCAGAGCAAAAGGCCAGCCTGCACCTCCTCCACGTGGTCGATGACTTTCCGATGATCGTGGAGCTGGCGAATGTCACTGCCTACAACGACGTGATCAACTCACTGCGCGAGTATGGGGAGCATCTGCTCTCGGACGCTCGCGCACTCGCAGCCAAAGCGGATGTCAAGTGCGATGCGGCGCTGCGCGAAGCCACCGGAGAGCGCATCGCCTCCGTCGTGCTCGACGAGGCGAAGGCCACCGGTTGCGACCTGATCGTGATGGGAACGCATGGGCGAAGAGGGGTCAGCCGTCTGACGATGGGCAGCGATGCCGAGTTGGTCGTGCGTGCCAGTCCGGTGCCTGTACTTCTGGTGCGTCACCCTGGCCTGGAGCCGGCCTAGCCACGACGTGAAACCTCCTCGCCCCGCTTCCACGTGGTGGCTCGATCCCGCAGCAGCAGCGACGTAAGGGCTGTCGCAAGCCCAGGCGAAGGAATGGCCGGCACAGCACGGTCCTAACATGCTGGAGGCAGGCAGCCAGCGACATCTCGCGCTGCAATTCCCCGCGCGCTTTCGCAACCCGCTCGTGTTGGCGCTGCTGGCCGCCAGCGCCATATCGGCCTCGGCCGGCGATGCAGCTAACTTCTTCATCATCATCGCGCCAGTGCTGCTCAGCGTCGCGCTGGACTTTCTCAGGAACACCGACCTACCTCGTGCTGGACAGGTCGGGCCGGATCACATTGAGTTCGCCAAATACGGGACCACCAGAACCACCGCACTCGTCGAATCGAATCCGCGCACACCCCCCTGCCCTAGGGCAGGCATTTATCGCGGCTGCAGGCACAACTCAAAGGCGTTGTCTGGCTGAACTTTCGCGCGGCATGCCGAGACAGTTTGCCGTTCCATGGCCAGAGCCAGGTCGACCTCCGCTTCCGCATGCCTCGGCGATACGACCGGCAAAGAACTGCGAGCGAATACTTGACGCGTATCAGTCCCATCGCGACTCCGCCTCCTAACATGGGCTGATCAATTCACTGCTTTGAAGGGCACTGGCCATGAACGACGAAACAACCCGCAACGCAGACGCTAACACGGCGTGCGCCAAGAACACGTGGAGCCGTGTGCTTGAAGACCTCGGTGACCTGCGGCACAGCGATGTCGCAACCAGAGCGCGAGACGCAATGCGTACCGCAGACGACGGCATGCACCAGCACCCGTACACCGCAATGGCTGCGATGGCTTTCGCGGGTCTGATCGCAGGCATTCTGCTAGCCCGCCGCTAACCGCTGTCCTCCTTTCATATCCAGGAGAAATCCATGAAAAACCAATGGGTCGTGGTGGCCAATGCTTCGCTCGCCCGTATCTTCCGGCACGATGGCACCGATAGCGGGCTAGAGCCCGTCGAGGCCTTGGCACACGCGCAGAGCCGCATGCACGCCAAAGAACTGGCGGAAACTGCAGGGCACGAACACGGGGTTCGAGACCACCACGACGACCGCTTCGCAGCGCGTTGCGACCCTCGTCGCAAGGAACATCAGATTTTTGCCCGTGCGCTGGCTGATCGATTAGAAGAAGGGCTTGCCAAGCGTGAATTCGACTCGCTGACCATTCTGGCCGCGAAGCCCTTTCTTGGCGAACTCAGGCACGCCTTGAGTGAAAGTGTCAACGAACGAGTCGACGTAGCACTCAGCAACGATTTCACCTCGCTGAGCGCAACCGAGGTTATGCAGCGCCTCCAACGCATCGGCGCGATAGGCCACTCCGGTAGGCACGACGCTGCCTGAGACCTGAGGCTCATCGGCATGGAGTGAACCATGGCAAACCCCGAATCCAGTCTTCCTCCCGGTGTCGTTGCACTGATTCCGATGCGAAATTTCGTTTTGTTCCCGCATGCGCTGACTGCGATCAGCGTCGGCCGGGATTCATCGATTGCCGCGCTTCGGCATGCACTGGAAGGAGAAGTCCCGGTAGGCGTGGTGCTGCAGAAGAACCCTTTGGAGGAAAACCCCTCCTTCGATTCGCTGCACACCATCGGCACGCTCGCTCGGGTCGTCCACCATGTAGAGCCTGAACAAGGACAGCACCATGCGGTATGCAATGGCATTCAGCGCTTTCGACTGCTGGAAGCCATAGGCGGCTACCCCTTTCTCGCAGCGAAGATCGCCCCCATCGAGCTGGAGGCCGATAACTCGCCGCAAAGCGAAGCGCTTGAAAGCCAACTCCGCGATCGTGCCATCGAGCTGCTCTCGTTGCTGCCCAGCGTTCCCTCCGAACTGGTGCAGGCGATGCAAACCACGCGTGGCCCGTCGGTACTCTCCGACATCGTCGCAGGCGTGATCGACATCGACGTGAACGAGAAGCAGGAGCTCCTGGAGATGGTCGCCACGGTGCCACGCGTGGAGAAGCTCCTTAAGCTGCTGTCCCATCGCCTGGAAGTTGTGCGCCTTTCCCGCGAGATTGGGGAACGCACCAAGGAGCAGATCAGCGATACGCAACGCAAATTTCTCTTGCGCCAGCAGATGGAGACCATTCGCCATGAACTCGGCGAAGACGATGCCAACGCAGAAGAACTGCATCGCATCGAGGACGCCATCGCTAAAGCGGGCATGCCGGCCGATGCAGAGGCGCATGCGCGCAAGGAACTGCAGCGGCTGCGCACCATGCCGGAGACCACTGGTGAATACTCCATGCTGCGCAACTATCTTGAGTGGATGATCGAGTTGCCATGGAAGAGCCCTGCGACCGCGCCGATCGACCTGGCGGCCGCGCGCGCGATACTGGAGGCCGATCACTATGGGCTGGAGCGCGTCAAGAAGCGGGTGCTCGAATTCCTCGCGGTACAGAAGCTCAATCCGGAGGGGCGTGCGCCGATCCTGTGCTTTGTGGGACCGCCGGGCGTAGGAAAAACCTCGCTGGGTCAGAGCATCGCCCGCGCCATTCAACGCCCGTTCGTCCGTGTTTCCCTTGGCGGCGTGCATGACGAGGCGGAAATCCGGGGCCACCGGCGCACCTACATCGGCGCCCTGCCCGGAAACATCCTGCAAGGCCTGCGCCGGGCGGGTGCTCGTGACGCAGTGATGATGCTCGACGAAGTCGACAAGCTCAGCGCGAGCGCGCATGGCGATCCTTCGGCCGCACTGCTTGAAGTGCTGGACCCTGAGCAAAACAACAGTTTCCACGACAACTACCTCGGGATACCGTTCGACCTGAGTCGGGTGGTCTTCATAGCGACGGCGAACGTGATCGACAACGTGCCGGGACCTGTGCGCGACCGCATGGAGGTGATTGATTTGCCCGGTTACTCGCAAGAGGAAAAGCTTGGCATAGCGCACCGCTACCTCGTGCCGCGGCAACGCGCCGCCAATGGACTGGCAGAGGACCAGTGCGTGCTGGCCGATGCCGCGCTCGTGGACATCATCGCCAACCGGACACGCGAAGCGGGTGTGCGCCAGCTCGAGCGCGAGATCGGCCGGGTCATGCGCCATGCCGCGATGCAGGTGGCAGAGGGCACGTCGCCGATCGTTCGGGTGGACGCCGCAGAGCTGAATGCGGTACTTGGACCCGCCACCTTCGAGCGCGAAACCGCTCTTCGCATGAGCCTGACGGGCGTGGCGACGGGCCTCGCATGGACGCCTGTTGGCGGAGACATTCTCTTCATCGAAGCCGCACGCCTGCCGGGCACCGGAAAACTGCGCCTGACGGGGCAACTCGGCGATGTCATGAAGGAGAGCGCGCAGGCCGCTTTCACGCTGGTAAAGACCCAGGCTGCAGCACTGCACATCGCCGCTGGCGCATTCGACGCATGCGACGTGCATTTGCACATTCCGGCAGGCGCGGTTCCAAAGGATGGCCCCAGCGCCGGGGTTGCCATGTTCATCGCTCTGGCTTCACTTTTCTCCGATCGGAAAGTGCGCCACGACGTCGCGATGACTGGGGAGATAAGCCTTCGAGGGCTCGTTCTGCCTGTTGGCGGCATCAAAGAAAAGGTGCTTGCAGCCCAGCGCGCCGGCTTGTCGGCAGTGTTGCTTCCATCGCGCAACTTAAGGGATCTGACGGATGTGCCCGAGAGCGTGCGTAAGTCCATCCGCTTCGTGGCCCTCGATACAGTCGACGATGCCGTTGCCGAGGCGCTCGATCCGGAGCCGCGCGCCGCACCTTAATGCGGTGCACACGCTCTCCAGAGACGGCTTGGCGCCGAAGCGACCTATCTCGGGGTGTAGAGATTACTTGATCACCGGTGATTACCGTTGAAGCTCATGAAGCAGGCCTCCGGCATCGCCGATGCTGCGTGGCAGACGCCATGCCCGATGCCTTGCGCCAGCGCAAGCCTCCCGTGCCTTGTCCGCGCATTGGCACGATCCTGCGCTCAAAAAATCTCGGCCGCTGGCATCGCCGGTGAAGGCGACTCCTTCTTGGGCGCATCGGCCACCATACAGTCGATCGTGAGAATCAAGCTTGCAATGGAACCGGCGTTCTGGAGCGCCAACCGCGTCACCTTCGCCGGGTCAATCACTCCCATCGCGAGCATATCGCCGTACTCGTGGCTGGCCGCGTTGTAGCCGAAGCTCGCCTGCGTTGCGGAATCGACTCGATCCAGCACGATGGATGGTTCCTGCGCAGCGTTGAGCACAATGCGGCGCATTGGCTCCTCCAGCGCGCGCACCACAATCTTCAGGCCCGAATCTTCGTCGAGCGTCGGGAGGATGATCCCCTGCAACGCCTTGCGCGCGCGCAGCAAGGCAACCCCGCCGCCGGGAACAATGCCTTCCTCAATGGCTGCACGCGTGGCGTGCAAGGCATCTTCGACACGCAGCTTGCGCTCTTTGAGTTCGGTTTCCGTAGCCGCACCGACCTTGATCACCGCGACGCCGCCCGAGAGCTTGGCGATGCGCTCGTCCAGCTTTTCGCGGTCGTAGTCGCTCGTGGGCTTCTCACGCTTTTTCTTCAGCGTCGCAATGCGGTCGCGAATCATGGACGGGTCGCCAGCGCCGCCGACGATGGTGGTGTACTCCTTGTCCACTACCACACGGCGTGCGCGACCGAGGTGTTCGAGCGTGGCTTTCTCCAGGGTCAACCCCAGTTCGGCGGAGATCACCTCACCGCCCGTGACGAGCGCGAGATCCTGCAGCATCGCCTTGCGGCGATCACCAAAACCCGGCGCCTTGACGGCGCAGGTCTTGATCACCCCACGGATGCTGTTCACGACCAGGGTTGCCAGCGCCTCCGCATCGACATCCTCGGCGACAACCAGCAGGGGCATTCCCGCCTTTGCCGCAGCCTCGAGCAGTGGCACCAGTTCCTGCAGGCCAGAGAGCTTCTGGTCATAGAGCAGCACCGCGACATCCTCCAACACGCAGGTCTGACGTTCGGGGTTGTTCACGAAGTAAGCAGAGAGATAGCCTCGGTCGAACTGCAGCCCTTCCACGGTCTCTAACTGGCTCGCGATGCCCGATCCATCCTCGATCGAGACCGCACCATCGCGCCCTACCCTGTCCATCGCCTGCGCGACGAGATCGCCAATCGAACGGTCGTTGTTGGCGGAGATCGCGGCGACATGGGCAATTTCCTGCGACGAGGCGCAGGGCTGGGCCAACTGCTTCAGATCGGCCACGACAACATCGATCGCCTGCTCGATGCCGCGCTTGAGCCCCATCGGATTCATTCCCGCGGCAAGATACTTCAAGCCTTCTTGCACCAAGCCGTGCGCGAGCACAATCGCCGTGGTGGTGCCGTCACCCGCCAATTCGCTCGTGCGTGCAGCGACTTCGCGCATCAACTGCGCTCCCATGTTCTCGAACCGGTCCTCCAACTCGATCGCTTTTGCGACAACCACGCCGGAATTGACAATCTGTGGTGCACCGAATTCACGATCAAGCACCACAGTACGCCCGCGCGGACCCAGCGTCACCCTGACAGCCTCAGCCAGGGTATCAACGCCACGGCGAATCTTGTCGCGAGCCTCATCACGAAACAGCAGCTTCTTTGCAGACATAGCTGATGACCTCCTGTCCACGCCCCAAGCCCTTACGCCAGGCTCGCATGCCAATCACTCTCGCGCACGGATCAAAACCACTGATTGATACAGCGCAAACGCGGCAAGGTTGCCCTGCGTACAGTTACTTTGAATGGGCTTTGGCCCTTGCATCGCCGCCCTAAGGAGACCCCATGCAAGCCAGCGCTGACATGCGAGTTGCCCTCGTAACAGGCGGAACCGTTGGTATCGGCGCAGCCGCCGCGCAAGCACTGCTTGCAGCAGGCTATCGCGTAGTCGTCAGCCATGGCTCACACGGCGACGCAGCACGGCATTTTTCCGAGCAAACCGGCATTCGCGCCTTTACTTGGAACGTGGCTGATCCTGTCGCATGCCGCCAAGGCGTGGCACGGGTGGAAGCCGAGGTGGGCCCGGTGGACATACTGATCAACAACGCTGGCATCACGCGCGATGCCATGCTGCACAAGATGTCCCATGAGCAGTGGCGCGAAGTGATCGACACCAACCTTGGTGGCTGCTTCAACATGTGCAGCGCGGTGATCGAGGGCATGCGGGAGCGCCGCTACGGCCGCATTGTCAACATGAGTTCGGTCAACGGCCTCGCTGGCCAAGCTGGGCAATGTAACTATGCGGCGAGCAAGGCAGGACTGATCGGCTTCACGAAGTCGCTCGCACTCGAGAGCGCCTCGCGCAACATCACCGTCAATGCCATCGCTCCTGGCTACACCGATACCGCGATGGTCAGCGCCGTACCCTCGGAGGTCATGTTGGGGATACTCAAGCAAGTGCCCGTCGGCCGACTAGCCACGCCAGCCGAGATCGCACGGGGCATGGTCTTCCTCGCCTCGGAAGACGCCGGCTTCATCACCGGCATCACCCTGTCGATCAATGGAGGCAAGTACATGGCATGACGCCTCAACTCCTCGAGCGTGAATCAATTGCGCCTCGCGGCTGCATGATGATGGCTTGCCATAAGGTCAGCCAGACAGTCCTGGCCAGGCTGACTGTATTGACCCAGTGAAAACCTGCACCGGTGTTATCGCGGAGAGGAAGACACCATGACCTATGACCTGGCGCCTCGGAGAACGAGAAATTGCGGAACAGCGCCATTGATTGCGGAACATGTCCCCATCAATTAAGCAGTGCAGTGCTACACAATTCGCAGCAAAAAAGAAAAGGCCCTGTATTGCTACAGGGCCTCGTGATCTTGGTAGGACGTACAAGATTCGAACTTGTGACCAACGGATTAAAAGTCCGCTGCTCTACCAACTGAGCTAACGTCCCAACCGATGCTGCAATCATTGCAGCAAAGACTTAAATTATAGCGTATTCTCAACCACCATCAGACGATGGCGCGCGAGATGTGGTCTAGGACCCAACCGGCAGCACATTGGCCGAAGGTGGCTGTTACCGACACCACTGAGCCATAGCCGTGGCAATTGAGCGTACCGTCTCCTTGCAGAGCGCATGAGGCGTCGGGTGGCGCCACGGCCTCGCGGCTGAAGACGCAGGCCACGCCGATCTTGCGGCCTTCCTTGGGGGCTCCATGGTGCTTGCGCAGTTGATAGCGCAGCTGGGCCAACAGAGGATCGTGCGTGACGGCCGCCAGATCGTCGATGTCCACCTTGTGCGCCAGGCGCTTTCCACCTGCAGCACCGACACTCACGAATAGCTGGCGCTGGGCACGGGCATACTGCGCCATGGCGACTTTGGCCCGCACCTGATCACAGGCGTCGATCACGGCATCCACGGGGCCGGGCAGCAGTGCCGGCCAGTTGGAGGGATCGACGAACTCCTCAACACACTGCACTTCGCATGCGGGGTGAATCTGAGCAATGCGGTTGCGCATGGCCTCCACCTTCGCCTGACCGACGGTGGACGACAACGCATGGATCTGGCGATTGATGTTGGATTCGGCAATGTGGTCGAGATCGACCAGGGTCAAGCGCCCTACCCCGCTGCGGGCCAAGGCCTCGGCGGCCCAGGAGCCTACGCCCCCAATGCCGACCACGGCGACGTGGGCCCCACGAATGCGCTGCGCTCCTGGCACGCCATACAGGCGCTCCAGCCCGCCGAAGCGGCGCTGGAGGTCGGGGGCATCGACTGCCAGCAACTCGGCAACCAAAGAAACAGCCGTCACTTGAGGCGCGACAGCCGCTCCTTGGCGGCACCGGCAGCCTCGGACTGCGGATAGGCCTTGAGCAGGTCTTCCAGCGTCTTGCGGGCTGCGCGCGTGTCCTTGAGCTCGATCTGGCAGTTGGCGATGGAGAGCGCGGCCTCTGGCGCACGGGCATGCTCGGGAGCCGCAGCCAGCAACGACTTGAAGTTGTTGATGGCCTCCTTGTAGTCGCGCGTGGCGTACTGCGCATTACCCAGCCAGAAGCGGGCAGACGGTACATAGCCGCTGCGCGGGTACTGCTTGACGAAGCCCGCGAAAGCCGTACCGGCATCGGCGAACTTGCCCGAGCGGAAGACGGCAAGCGCGGCCTCGAAGTCGCGCTTCTCGGCAGGGTCGGCCTGGAACTCCTGTCCGTCAAGCGAAACCTTCACGGGCTCGAACTGGCGCAGGCGCTCGTCCACGCCTTGGGCCATGTCCTTCTGGCGGCGCTGCAGGTCGGCCACGTCGCGGAGCAGTTGTTCATTCTGCCCGCGCAGCTTGGCTTGCTCGGTGCGCAGGGTTTCGATCTGCGCCTGCAGATCGAGCAGGCTGCGCCGCAGTTGGGAGGTATCGTCGCCCGAGCGGCGCAGGTCCTCGCCTGCACGCTGGTTGGCCTGCGTGAGTGCATCCACGCGCTGGCGCAGCTCCAGGATGGCGCGGCGGGCCTCGTCATCCTCGAACAGTGCCGCATGGCTGCTGGCTGCAAAGGCCAGGGACAGCGCAGCCGCGAGTCCCGCCCGCGTCCACCGGGGGAGATGGACTTTCACCATCAGCGGTAGGACAGCTCAACGCGGCGGTTCTGCGCGTACGCATCCTCGCTGCTGCCCTGCACGGCGGGCTTTTCCTTGCCGAAGCTCACGGCCTCCATCTGGCTGTCGGACACGCCCAACAGACCCAGAGCGCGGCGCACGGCCTCCGCACGCTTCTGGCCCAGGGCCAGGTTGTACTCACGGCCGCCGCGCTCGTCGGTGTGGCCTTCGAGCATCACCTTGCGGCCGGGAACGGCCTTGATGTAGCGGGCATGGGCGTCGAGCACCGACTGGTACTCCGGCTTGACGGTGTAGCTGTCGAAGTCGAAGTAGACGATGCGGCTCACGCCCACGGGGCCGGCGCCCTCGCGGTCCGACTGGCCGAGGTTTACGCCCGCAACGCCGCTCTGGGTGGTATTGCCCGAATTGGCACCCGCGTTGTTCGCGGCGGTCGACGTGGCGGACTTGTCTTCGACGGGTGGCTGGTCGAGCTTCACGCCGGAGCTGCAGCCTGCCATCAAGGCAGCCACGGTCACGGCAATCGAAAGGCGCTTCAAGTGGTTCATCCGAATTTCTCCTGCAATCCTGCTGATATGCGTTGTAACGATAAGTTCACTGTTTCTGGAACGGACCCCAGTCGGGCTCTCGTATGTCTCCACCTTGCCCCGCCAGACGGGCCTTGATCTTGCCGTCCAGCGTCGTGGTCATGAGGGCTTCACGGCCTTGCTGCTGGGTGGCGTAAACGATCAAGCGGCTGTTGGGGGCAAAACTCGGACTCTCGTCGGCGCTGGTGTCGGTGATGGCATTCACGGAACCCGAGCTGAGGTCCATGACATGCAACTTGAACGCACCGCCGATGCGCGACACATAGGCCAGCCAGCGGCCATCGGGGCTTACGCTGGGAGAGATGTTGTAGTTGCCGGAGAAGGTCACGCGTTCGGCATTGCCGCCCGATGCGGGGACCTTGTAGATCTGGGGCGCACCGCCGCGGTCGCTCACGAAGTAGATGGTGCGGCCATCGCCCGAGAACACGGGTTCGGTATCAATCGCACCGCTCTGCATGAGGCGGCGGGGCTCGCCGCCGTTGGCGTCGATGGTGTAGAGCTGCGAGCCGCCGTCACGGCTCAGCGTCACGGCCAGCGTGCGGCCATCGGGCGACCAGGCCGGCGCGCTGTTGGAACCGCGGAAATTGGCGATGAGGCGGCGCCGGCCTGTGGCCACGTCGTGCACGTAGACCACCGGCTTGCGCGATTCGAACGACACGTAGGCGAGTTGCCCACCGTTGGGCGCCCAGGCGGGCGAGATGATGGGCTCGGGGCTGGAGAGCGCGGCTTGCGCGTTCTCGCCATCGGCATCGGCCACCCACAGGCTGTAGCGCCCGCCCGCCTTGGTCACGTAGGCGATGCGCGTGGAGAACACGCCGCGCTCGCCCGTGAGCTTTTCGTAAACGAAGTCGGCGATGCGGTGGGCCACCAGGCGCAAATCGCCCTGGCTCACCATGAAGCTTTGGCCACCAAGGTCCTGGCCACGCACCACATCCCACAGCCGGAAGCGGATGTCGTAGCGGCCGTCGGCCTGGCGCGTGACGCTGCCGGTGACGAGCGAATCGGCACTCTTTTGGCGCCACTGCGTCATGTCAGGACGAGAGGTCTCATCGAGTGCGGTGCCTGCCGCATCCACGGAGCGGAACTGGCCGCTACGCTCCAGGTCCGCCTGCACGATGGCAGAGATGCGTTGGGGCGACTGGGCCTCGCCCCGGAAAGGGGCCAGCGCGATCGGCAGTTGGGTCAGGCCGACGCCCGTGACTTCGACACGAAACTGTGCCAAGGCAGGAACGGCGGGGAGGGAGATCATCGCGGCCAGGATCTGGCGGCGCAAAGGAAGAAGCGGCGTGGCCGCGGAGGACGAAGGGGTGGATGGTAGTCGGTCAATAGTCATTGGCAGCCATCGGAAACCGTACATACAAAGCCGGTGGTGAATCCAGCATGTTACACACTGACCAAAAACCCCTGTGACAAACTGTATGGTACACCGAGCCGCCGCTGTAGCGGCGGGCCGTAGAATCCGCCCCACACATGCAAGCCCCCGACTCCGGCCCCCAGCCCGCGCCGACCGCGCCACCAGCCCCCGCCACCTCCCCCAGCCTGCGGGCACGGCTGCGGCGCCTGACCCCCTACTTCAGCGGCCACCGGTTGGCCTGGGTGCTGGCCTTCGGCGGCGCCATCGTCGCGGCCCTCACCGAGCCCCTGATCCCCGCGCTGCTCAAACCGCTGCTCGACAGCGGCTTCACCGAAGGCACGCTGGACCTGTGGCTGGTGCCCGTGGCCATCATCGGCGTTTTCATCGTGCGGGGCCTGGCCGTTTTCGCAAGCCAGTACGCCCTCACGCGCATCGCCAACGAAGGCATGCTGCTGCTGCGCAAGGCGCTGTTCGACCGGCTGCTTGGCGCGGAGATGGGGCTGTTCACGCGCCAATCGGCCAGCGCCCTATCGAACACCGTGGTGTACGAGGTGCAAACGGGTGCCACGCAGCTCGTGCAGGCGATTCTGGGCATGTCGCGCGACGGCTTCACGCTCATCGCCCTGCTGGGCTACCTGCTGTACATCAACTGGCAGCTTACGCTGATCGTTGCCGTGATGGTGCCGAGCGTGGCGGTCATCATGAAGAAGCTGTCGCGGCGCCTTTACCGCATCACCAAGAGCAGCCAGCAAGCCACCGACGAACTGGCCTACGTAGTTGAAGAGAACGTGCTCGCCCACCGCGTGGTGCGCCTGCACGGGGCCCAGGGCACGCAGGCCGCGCGCTTTGCCAGCCTCAGCCACAGCCTGCGGCGCCTCGCGATCAAGGCCACTATCGCCTCGGCCGCCATGACGCCGCTTACCCAGATGGTTTCGGCAGGAGCGTTGTCCACCGTCATCTGCATCGCACTCTGGCAGAGCCGCGCGGCGGGCGGCAGCCACGCCATCACCGTAGGCGGCTTCGCGGCCTTCATCACGGCCATGCTCATGCTGATCGCCCCGATCCGCCGACTGGCCGACGTCGCCAACCCCCTCACGCGCGGCATCGCGGCGCTCGAGCGCGGGCTGCTGCTCATCAACGACACCGACACCGAAACCAGCGGTACCCATGTCCCGCAAACCGTGCGCGGTGCAATCGAGTTGCGGAACGTCACGGTGTCCTTCCGCGAGGACCAGGCCCCGGCGCTCGACCGCGTGAGCCTTACCGTACAGCCCGGCGAGGTCGTCGCCCTTGTGGGTCCCTCGGGCGCAGGCAAGACCACGCTCGTGAACCTGCTTCCCCGGTTTGTGCTGCCTGACGCAGGCGAAGTCCTGCTCGACGGGTACCCGTTGGCCGATTGGCGACTTGACAGCCTGCGCGCCCAGTTCGCCATGGTGAGCCAGGACGTGGTGATGTTCAACGCGAGCATCGCGGCCAATGTGGCCTTGGGTGATCCAAGCGGCGCCATGGACGAGGAACGCGTGCGCTCCTGTCTTGAGGCGGCGAACCTTGCCAGCCACGTCGCCAGCCTGCCACAGGGCATCCACACGCTGGTGGGCCACAACGCAACTCAGCTCTCGGGCGGCCAGCGCCAGCGGCTGGCCATTGCGCGTGCGCTCTACAAGGACGCGCCCATCCTGATCCTCGACGAAGCCACGTCGGCGCTCGACACCGAGTCCGAGCGCCTTGTGCAAGACGCTCTGCAGCGCCTGATGCAGGGCCGCACCACCCTCGTGATCGCACACCGCCTGTCCACGATCGAGCATGCGGACCGCGTGGTGGTCATGGAGCACGGGCGCATCGCCGAGCAGGGCACGCACGCCGCATTGCTTGCCCAGGGCGGGCTCTACGCGCGGCTGCAAAACCGCGCCTGACTACCACTTGCCGCGGTTGGGCTGGCGGCTGCGGATCGCGGCGGCAAGCTGGTCCGCCAGGTCCTTGCGCTGCGCGCGCAGCGCGAAATCCACGGCCGTGAGGCCGAGCTGGTTCTTGAGCGTGGGATCGGCTCCCTCGTCGAGCAGCAGCTTCGCTGACTCCCGCGTGCCGTACTGCGCCGCCAGCATGAGCGGCGTGCTGCCGTTGGGCGAGGCCGCATCGATGTAGGCGCTGTTCTCCAGCAACAGCGCGATCATCGCCGGCTGCGACGCCCCCGTACCCGAGGCCGCGTAATGCAGCGGTGTCCAGCCGGTCTTGTTCACGTCGGCGTCCAGGTCGATGAGTGCCCGGGCCTCGTCCATGTAGCCTTTGATGGCCGCAATCATGAGCGCGCTTTCGCCCTGCGCGTTGCGCTGCTCCACCTTGATGCCGCGCGCCTTCAGCAAGGCCTGGAAGGCATGGAACGAACCGAGCTGCAGCGCCAGTACCAGCCCCGGGCGCCCCTTGGGGTCGAGGGTGTTGGGATCGAACCCGCGTCGCACCAGGGCCGTGATGGCATCGGCCTCATCGCGGTGGATGGCCGTGAAAAAGTCGTCGTACGAACCCGCCCAGGCGCTGCGCGAGCCCAATGCCAGAGCCGCCACACCCGCGATGAATTGCCGCCGCGCCGTCATGCCTTCACTCCCGGGAAAAGGGCCTCGAAGTTGCGGCTCGTGGCCTCGGCCACGGCCTCGACGTCCATGCCGCGCAAGGCGGCGATCTGCTGCGCCACAAATGGCACGTAGGCCGGAGTATTTGTCTTGCCCCGGTAGGGCACCGGCGCCAGGTAGGGACTGTCGGTTTCGATCAGCATGCGGTCCATCGGCACGAAGGCCGCCACCTCGCGCAGCTCCTGCGCGCTCTTGAAGGTGACGATGCCCGAGAACGAGATGTAGTAGCCCAGATCGAGCGCGGCCCGCGCCACGGCCATCGACTCGGTGAAGCAGTGGAACACGCCGCCCGCGCGGCTGCCGCCGCCGTCCTCGCCCTCCTCGCGCAGGATGGCCAGCGTGTCGTCGGACGCGCTGCGCGTGTGAATCACCAGCGGCTTGGCCACCGCGCGCGCGGCGCGGATGTGGGTGCGAAAACGCTCGCGCTGCCACTCCAGGTCGGCAATGCTGCGGCCACCCTTGCGGTCCTCCATGCCGTAGTAGTCGAGCCCCGTCTCCCCAATGGCCACCACGCGCGGCAGTGCGGCACGCTCCAGCAGATCCTGTACCGAAGGCTCCATCACACCCTCGTTATCAGGGTGCACGCCCACGGTGCACCAGAAGTTGTCATGCGCCAGCGCCAGGGCATGCACGTCGGCAAATTCTTCCATGGTCGTGCAAATGCACAGCGCGCGGTCCACCTGCGCCTCCTGCATGGCCTGGCGGATGGCGGGAAGCTGGCTCTGCAGCTCAGGAAATGTGAGGTGGCAGTGGGAATCGACAAACATAGGCTTCAAAAGCAGCGATGCCGACCGGCACGCGGCGGGTCGGCATCAGGGTGGGGCAGGAATCGTCAGATGGTCTGGGTCGGCCGGTCGGAGCCCAGCGCGGTGCCCAGGATTTCCTCGATCTTGATCTTGAGCTGGCGCGATTTTTCGTCCTTGGGAAACTGGATACCCACGCCCTGCGTGCGATTGCCCGCAGCCCGCGCGGGCGTGACCCAAGCCACTCGCCCCGCCACAGGGTAGCGTTGGGTGTCCTCGGGCAGCGTGAGCAGCACGTACACGTCGTCGCCCAGGCGGTACTCGCGCGTGGTGGGCACGAAAATGCCGCCCTCATTGAAAAACGGAATGTATGCCGCGTAGAGGGCCGCCTTTTCCTTGATGGCCAGCTGCATGACGCTGGGGCGCGGCGCGGTGGAGGGACTGCTCATGGTAGGTGGGGGCGTCTCAATGACGCGAGTGTAGGGTGTTTCGCGCCTGGGCCACAAGCGCCTCCAGCATCAGGCCGGTATTGAATGGGTGGTCGGCCGTGCGTGCTGCACGCGCGAGTGCCTGCGACCAGCGTGCGAGTGCCAGCAGCGGCGGTGCGGGCGGCAGGTCGGCTGCGGCGAAATAGCGCGGCGCGGCGCCCGCGGCGCTGGCCAGCAGGTCGTGGCAGAGCTTCTGCAGCGCATCGACGGCCTGGGCAGGCGTCCAGTCGGCCAGGGCCGAGGCGTCACCGCGCGCCACGGCCTTCGGGAACAGCGCCCAGGCAGCGGGGCTGCGGCCCGACTCGGCCTGCGCGAGTGCGTCCTGGGGCCGCCCGCCCGCTGTGCGCAGCTGGGCCTGGGCCGCCTCGGCTGCTAGCCCCTGGGCCTGCAGCCAGGCCAGCGCCTGCGCTTCGGGGGGCCACAGCATGGTGTGGCCCAGGCAGCGGCTGCGGATGGTGGGCAGCAGAAGGTGCGCTGCTTCGCTCGCCAGCACGAATCGCACATCGCCGGGCGGCTCTTCCAGCGTCTTGAGCAGCGCGTTGGCCGTCACGGTATTCATCTGCTCGGCTGGATAGACCAGCACGGCCTTGCCCCGGCCACGGGCCGAGGTGCGCTGCGTGAACTCCACGGCGTCGCGCATGGCCTCCACGCGGATCTCGCGGCTGGGCTTGCGTTTCTTGTCGTCGATCTCGGCCTGGGCCTTCTCGGACAAGGGCCAGCCCAGCGCAATCATCTGCGTTTCCGGCATCAGCACGCACAGGTCGGCGTGCGTGCGGACGTCGATCGCGTGGCAGCTGGCGCACTGGCCGCAGGCGCCCTGCGGCGTGGGTGCCTCGCACAGCCAGGCGCGCACGAGTTCAAGTGCCAAGGCATATTGCCCCAGGCCCGACGGCCCCTGCAGCAACCAGGCATGGCCGCGCTGGGCCAGCAGCGTGGCACGCTGCATCGCGATCCAGGGCGCTACGGCGCTATCGGTATGCTGCGCCTCGCTCACTTCGGCCCCCCCTGCGTGGCCACCATGATGGCGAGCCAGCCCTTGCGCACGAAGACGCTCGTGAGCTGCTGCCAGACCTGGTGCCGCTCCTGCGAGGAGTCGATGCGCGCGAAGCGTTGGGGCGCCCCGGCCGCGCGCTCGGCATAGCCCTGGGCCACGCGGCGGAAAAACTCGGCCGGCTGGGACTCGAAGCGGTCCGGCACGCGGGCGGAGGCCAGCCGCCCGGCGGCCACTTCCACGGGCACATCGAACCACACGGTCAGGTCGGGTTCACGCATCCTTTGCGGGTCTGGAGCCAGCCCAGTCTGCGCCATGCGCTCCAGAACCGATAGCACCTGGGTGTCGAAGCCCCGCCCCGCGCCCTGGTAGGCGAAGGTGGCATCGGTGAAGCGGTCGCACAGCACCACCTCGCCGCGCGCCAGCGCCGGCTCAATCACCTGCACGAGGTGATCGCGCCGCGCGGCGAATACGAGCAGCGACTCGGTCAGCGCGTCCATGGCGTCGTGCAGCAGCAGCTCGCGCAGCTTCTCGGCCAGCGGCGTGCCGCCCGGCTCGCGCGTCAGCGTCACGGTGCGGCCTTGCGCGCGAAAGGCCTGGGCCAGTGCCTCGATGTGCGAGGACTTACCCGCGCCGTCGATGCCCTCGAAGGTGATGAACAGGCCTGGGCGTGCCGTGGGTGCTGTATTCGTCATCGGCTGCCTTCCTTGGCGGGCGGCTGGTTGCGCTGGTAGCGGTTCACGGCCCGGTTGTGCTCCTCGAGCGTGGCACTGAAGTGGCTCGACCCGTCGCCCTTGGCCACGAAGTACAGCGCGCGCGTGGGCTCGGGCTGCACGGCGGCCATCAGCGCGGCCTTGCCGGGCATGGCGATCGGCGTGGGCGGCAGGCCTGCGCGCGTGTAGGTGTTCCAGGGCGTATCGGTCTGCAGGTCGCGCTTTCGCAGGTTACCATCGAACTTCTCGCCCAGGCCATAGATCACCGTGGGATCGGTCTGCAGCAGCATGCCTGCACGCAGGCGGTTGCTGAACACGCCCGCGATCAATGCGCGGTCGCTGCCGCGGCCCGTTTCCTTCTCGACGATGCTCGCAAGGATCAGCGCCTCGTCCGCCGATTGCAGCGGCGTGTCGCTCGCGCGCAAGGCCCACGCGGCTTCAAGCCGGCGGTCCATCGCATGCAGCGCGCGGCGCAGCAGGGCCAGCTCGCCGCTGCCCTTGGCATAGGTATAGGTATCCGGGAAGAAGCGCCCCTCCGGCGGCACGCCGGGACGGCCGAGCTGCACCATGAGGGCCGCGTCGCCAAGCACGGTGGCGTCGTGGCGCAGCCCTTCCTCGCGGGCAAGCGCGGCGCGCACCTGGCGGAAATTCCAGCCCTCCACCAGGGTGAGCGCGCGCAGCGTCGCTTCCCCGCGCGCGAGCTTCTGCAGCAGGCCGTGTGGCGAAGTGCCCGCGGGGATTTCATAGTTGCCCGCCTTGATGAGCCGGTCCTGCCCCGAGAGGCGGAACCATGCGTAGAGCAGCCGCGCGTCGGTGCGCACGCCAGCGGCCACCACATCCCGCGCCACGCCGCGCGGCGTGGTCCCGGGTTCGATTTCCAGCTCCAGCGTCTGCGCGCCGCCCAGGTCCATGGGTTCGTACAGCCACCAGGCCGCGCCCGCGCCCAGCGCGCCGGCGATCAACAGCAGAAAAACCAGTAAGCGACGCACAACCCTAGCGGCCCGAATGGAAAGGACCGGGCATCATAATTCAGCCATGACCCAGCCCCTTCATGGCATTGCCCCCCTCCCCCACCTGGGCGTGATCCGCGTCGAAGGCGAGGACGCCGCCTCGTTCCTCCAAGGCCAGCTCACGCAGGACTTCGCGTTGCTCGACCTGCAGCACGCGCGCCTGGCGGCCTTCCTGTCAGCCAAGGGCCGCATGCAGGCGAGCTTCATCGGCTTCAAGCGCAGCGGCACCGAGATTCTGCTCGTGTGCAGCCGCGACCTGCTGGCCGCCACGCTCAAGCGGTTGTCGATGTTCGTGCTGCGCGCCAAGGCACGCCTCACCGATGTCACGGCCGACTTCGCGCTGTTTGGCCTGGTAGGCAACGCTATCAATACGGTAGCTGACTGCGCTCTACCCGCCTGGACCAAGACCGATTCCGGCGCCGCCAGCATCGTTCACCTCTACCCAGCGGATGGCCAGCCCCGCGCGCTGTGGGTGGCGCCCGCCGGCACGCCCGCGCCCGAGGGCCCCGC